>DATHAG010000090.1:0-3885 GCA_035296825.1 Gaiellaceae bacterium
CTCCTGGCCGCACTGTTCCCCTTCGAGGGAAGGGGTCGCAAGGTGAACCTCGTCTACGGCTTCAAGCTCGGGACGTTCTGGCCGTTCATCCCGACCGGCTCCGACAAAGAGCGGGACAACGCCGAGGAGATGCGACTCAAGAACGAGCTGGAGAAAGAGCTCCCGATCGAGCCGGACCTCGAACGCTGGCTCGGCCTCTTCGACGCTCCCTTGGATTAAGTCGGGCATGCCCTCGGCGCTGTCTCGGGGCCTGGATCAACGCCTTACTGCGGTAGTTCCGGAACGAGGCCGTGATCCGAGAAGAGCTGGCGGGTCTCTTCGAGAGTCAGGTCGCTCGGCGGGATGACGATCTCCGAGGCAGAGAGGTCATCGTCGGCGAGCCGGGTTCCTTCACTTCGTACGAGCTCGGCCATCTGGTCGAGGAAGGCATCGAGCTGCTCCTCGTCATTTGCCTCGAGCGCCGCCACGGCCTTGTCATCGAGCTCGTTCAGCCGCGCGCAGAGCCCCTCGTCGATCTCGTACTGCCCGTCTCCCATCAGGCGCGCGATCACTCCTCGATCTCCTTCTTCGTCTCGCCCGATCCGAGCTCGCCCTTCATGCGCGCCAGCTCATCGTCGACCTGGCTTCCGGCCGCGATCTGAGCGAGCTCACGGTCGAGGCTCGTCCCCTGCTCCGTGAAGTCTTCGAGTGTCCCCGCTTCCGTCAGCTCTTCGACCGCGGCCGCCCGAGCCTGCATTTGCTCGGTCTTGTCACGAGCCCGCTCGATCGCGAGTCCTGTGTCGGCCATCTCCTCGCCGATCCCACTCGCGGCCTCACCGATCTTGACCTGAGCCTCCGCGGCCGAGTAGGTCGCCTTGATCGTCTCCTTTTGCGTCCTGAAGGCCTCGACCTTCGCGGACAGCCGCTTTTCAGCCTCGATCAGCTTCTCCTGCTGGGCCTCGAGCGCTGTGCCCTGTTGGTCGAGACTCTGAAGTTGCTGCTGCACGAGCGCCTTGCGCTCGAGCGCGGAGCGGGCGAGATCCTCGCGCCCGGCCGAGAGTGCCTGACGAGCCTGGGTCTCGAGCTTCTGGATCTCCTGCTCGAGCTTCTGCGACTGGAGCTCCAGCCTCTTCTTGGCGGTGACGACATCGGCGACGCCGCGCTTGACGTTCTGGAGCAGCTCGCGCTGCTTCTCGTAGGAATAGTCGAGCGTGATCGAGGGGTCCTCGGCACGATCGAGCAACTTCGAGATCCGAGCCTTGACGACGGTCGAGGCCCGGTTCATGAGACCAGGCAATGCATCCTCCTCTTCGCGGGTCGCGTCATGGTACCCGTGCTCGCCCGGCCGCACCCAGCGTGGCTCGTCGGCCGGGTGAGGACGTTTTGAGAGGTGACGAAAACGCTGCGAAAGAGGGACTTCGACCAATGTCGAATCTTCGTTTCACCGACGTGGCCCCCGCTAGACTGTCCTTCCGCGGGGCTATAGCTCAGTTGGGAGAGCGCCTGGATCGCACCCAGGAGGTCGCCGGTTCGAGCCCGGCTAGCTCCATCACTAGGCTGGCGGCTCGGCCTTGCTCGCCCCTGCCGGCAAGCCGTAGCGGGCCACCACTCGGTCGTAGTTGAGCCGCAGCAACTGGATTACGTCGCGGACGTCAGTCTCATCCTCGATGCTGCGGGAGGCGGGCCCCCGCTTATCGGGGAAGACGGGGTGGTGCGCCACCCGACCCTGCTCGAAGAGGTCGGCCCAGATCTGCTTCGGGAGGAAGAAGTGAGCAGCGCGATCGCCGTGCAGGTGACCGATCTCCCGGCGGCCGACTTTGAAGGAGAACTCGCCGCGCCGACCCGCGCCTGCCTCCACTCCCGGCCAGGAGGTGACCTCCTCGGTGATTCGCTCGCCTGCTGTTCGCGGCTCGGTCATGTGTGGCTCCTTGGACGCCCGAGGCCTGGCTCAATGATGACGCATCTTCCCGTGCTGGCCGCGATGAGTTATGGGACTTCGACCGGTCTAGCAATGAGCGAGGAGAACCGCGACAACGAGTGTGAGGAACCCGGGACGACAAGAAGGCTAGGGAATGACCCAACATCGGAACGCGCCAGGAATGGCTCGCCGCCCGAGCGTGAGGCTATTCAAGCCGCGCTTCTTCGAGGTCGAGCTCGCGTTCGACTCGTCGCATGACCTCGTCGCTGATCCGCCGCTCGCGCCGGAGGGCGCGAACCGCTACACGCTCCGACTGGAGTAACTCACGAAGGAGCCGTTGGTAGTCGGTCGAGCGCTGTTCGATCGCCCCGTCGTCGGCTCCGTCGAAGCGAGCCCTGAAACGCGAGCGGCGGAACTCATAGAGGCCGCGCAAACGGTCGGCCGTGTCGTCGCGAACCCACTCTTCGTCGACGAGCTCCTCCAGACGGGCAAGCGCGGCCTCCGCAGCGTGGATTCGTGCCTTCGTGTCTTCCTTCGCCTCCAGGCGGCTGTCGTCCTCTAGCTCGAGAACGTCGATCAGCTTCGGCAGGGTCAGGCCCTGAACGACGACCGTCACCAAGATGACGCTGAAGGTCAGGAACACAACCAGCTCGCGGTTCGGGAATGCCGTGCCTGCATCCGTCGTCAGCGGCAGGGCGAGCGCAGCGGCCAGTGACACAGCGCCACGCATGCCCGACCAGGCGAGGACGACGCTCGATTGCCATGGCGCTGCAGACTCGCGGCGAAGCCGGCCCAGAAGGCGTGGCAGGTGCGCCGTCGCAAAGATCCACGCGAAGCGTGCCGCGACGACGGTCACCGCGATAAGAACCGCGTACCAGATGAGCGTCGCCGTCGAGTAGCCGGCGAGGCCGTCCAGGATCACCGGCAGCTGGAGCCCGATGATCGTGAACAGGAACGCGTTCAAAAGGAAGAAGAGGATCTCCCAGACCGCGACGCCCTGCAGCCGAGTCTGCGCGGTCGTGAGCTCTGGCGTGTGCCAGCCCATGTAGATCCCGACCGTGACCGCGGAGAGAACCCCCGAGACGTCGAGGGCTTCAGCCGGCAAGTAGGCGAAATACCCGCTGAGGATCGAGATCGTGATCTCGACCGGCGGGTTGTCGAGCCGTCGGCGAACCTCGCGGAGGACGAAGCCCACGGCAACGCCAACAGCGATGCCCCCGGCGATGCTGAGCACGAAGCGCCCCGAGGCGGTGGCAAGCGAGAAACTGCCCGTGACCACGGCTGCAACGGCGAACCGGTATGCGACCAGTGCGGTTCCATCGTTGACGAGGCTCTCCCCTTCGACGAGGGCGACGAGCCGCCGCGGAAGCCCAAGGCGCTGCGCAATCGCGGTCGCCGCCGTCGGGTCCGTCGGCGAGACGATTGCACCGAGAACGAACGCGGTCGGCCAGTCGAGGCCCGGAATCGCCGCATGCGCCACGGCGGCGACCGCGAGCGTCGTCGTCAAGACGAGGCCGATTGCAAGGAGTCCGATCGGGCGAGCATTCGCACGCAGCTCGCGCAACGGGGCGAAGAAGGCTGCGCCGTAGAGGAGCGGCGGAAGGACTGCGACGAGGACGATGTCCGGGGGGAGCTCGATGGGTGGCATCCCGGGGACAAAGCCGAGTACGAGGCCTCCGAGCACGAGCGGGATCGGATACGGAATTCGAATCAGCTCGGCGATCGCGAGGAGCGCGGCAGCCGCCGCGAGCAGTCCCACGAGAACGAGGTCGTCGGAAGACGAGAAGTCCACGGCTCAGAAGCTCCGCGGGTTGGCCATGTTTTCCAATCTAGGGCTAGGCGTTGGCATGGCGGCGGTAAATAATGAGCAACGATGGGCCGCCGCGGGCGGAGGTCACCGGTTTGAGCCCGATTAGGCCCCACGAAAACTGACTCTGTTCGGACCACACCCTTTGGTTATCTAGGTTGGCATCTTGACTTTTTGCCCA
>DATHAG010000091.1:0-3890 GCA_035296825.1 Gaiellaceae bacterium
CGGCTCGGGGAAACGGAGCTCGTAGCAGATGACCATCCCGAGGCGGCCGACCGGCGTGTCGTAGACCTCGGGCGGCTCGTCGCCGGGCGCAACGAAGCGGTCGACGCCGAGGAAGGGCAGATGAGTCTTCCGATAGCGCCCGACGAGCCCCGAGGGCCCGACGAGCACGGCCGTGTTGCGCAGGCGGTCGCCGTCGCGCTCCAGGAGCCCCGCGACGCAGTGGAGACGGTGGCGGGCGCACGCTCCCGCAAGCGCCTCCACGCTCGGGCCGGGGACCTCCTCGGCGTAGGGCGCAGCCTCGTCCTCGCTCGCGAACATGTAGCCGCTCGTCGCACACTCTGGGAGCACGAGGAGGTCGCACCCGCCCGCCGCCGCCTCTTCAAGCCGGGCGAGGCACGCCTCGACGTTGCGTTCCGGCTCGCCGAGACCCGGCTCCGTCTGGGCCACGCCGCTGAGCATCCCGCTAGCGAATATATAAGCTCGCGTCGTGCCGAGCATCGCCTTCTACTACGACGTCGTGTGCCCGTACTCGTACATGGAGTCGAGCGTCGTCGAAGCGGCCGAGGATCGCGGCGACCTCGACGTGGACTGGCTTCCGTACGAGCTGCGGCCGGCGCCGAAGCCGCTGCTCGAGGTTCGCGGCGACCACCTCCGCACCGACTGGACCCAGACGGTCTACCGGCGGGCGCTCGAGCGCGGGATCGAGATCCACCTGCCTCGCTATCAGCCCCGCTCCACCCTTCCGCTCGCCGCCTGTCTCTGGGCGCAGGAGCAAGGCAGGCTTAAGCCCTTCAAGCGCGCCCTCTACGAGGCGTTCTTCTGCGAGGGGGAGGACATCGCCACGGATCCCGAAATCGCGCGTGCGGCGGAGCGGGCAGGCCTCGATCCGCAGGACGCCGTTCGGGCCGCCTACTCGTCCGAGTTCGGCGCGCGCCTGCGGGAGATCCGGAAGCAGGCGGACGCGGCGGGCGTCGGAGGCGTCCCCTCCTTGCTCGCCGGCGACGGTCGAAGCCACTGGGGCATGGGCGGGGTGGAGCGCATGCTCAAGGGGGAGCCGCTCGTCCCGCGTCCGGCGTAGCGAGCGCCGGGCGGCGCTCGTGCCAATCCGTGGCCTGCTGGAAGGCGTGCGCCGCCCTGAGCACCGTGGGCTCACCCAGGCGCGGCCCGACGAGCGCGAGGCCGACGGGGAGCCCCTCGACGAAGCCGCAGGGCACGCTCGCGACCGGCAAGCCGGCGAGGCTCCAGGGTGAGTTGTACGGGATGAGTGCAAGCCGGTAGAGGGTCTCGCGCCCGCCGATCTCGACTGTCTCCGTCCCGATTCGAGGTGGCAGCACCGGCATCGTCGGAGCAGCGAGGAGATCGACCCGCTCGAAAATGACCCGGAGCTCCTCGCAAGCCCTCGCGCGGCCTCGCCGACCCGACTCGTAGACGTGGGGAGGCAGGAAGAGGCCGACGAGGAGCCGAGCGCGCACGTCGGCTCCGTAGTCCGAGAGCCGCGTTCGGAGCCATTCCATGTGGGCGTCCGCCGCCTCCTGGAACTGCATCGCTTGCTGGATCGTCCCCGCATGCTCGAGCAGCGGCACGGTCACCGGCACCAATTCGGCGCCGAGCGAGCGGAGCTCACCGAGAGCCGTCTCGATTGAGCCCGCTACCTGCGGATCGGCGGCGTCCACAAGACTCGTCACCATTCCGACTCGAAGACCTCGGATGCCTTCGCCCAGGAGCTCCCCGTACGGGAGGACGGGGGCATCGACGCTGGTGGGATCGCCGGGATCGTGCCCGGCGAGCGCGGCGAGGAGGAGCGCGCAGTCCATTGCCGTCCGCGCGATCGGCCCAACCGCGTCGAAACTCGGCGACACCGCCACGACACCCCGGTTGGACACGAGGCCGGTGGATGGGCGGAGCCCCGTGACGCCACAGTGAGAGGACGGGATCCGGATGGAGCCGGCCGTGTCCGTGCCGACACTCCCGGCAACCAGATCTGCCGCGATCGCCGCTCCGTTCCCGCCACTCGAGCCGCCGCAGATCCGCTCCGGCGCCCATGGGTTGTGGGCAGGGCCGAAGTGCGGGCTCGTGGTGAGAGCACCGTAGGCGAACTCGTGCAGGTTCAGCTTGCCGACGACGATCGCTCCCGCCTGCCGCAGCCGCACAACGACATGGGCATCCTGCTTCGGGACGTAGTCGGCGAGGATCCTCGAGCCCGCGGTCGTGGGCGTGCCGGCGACGTCGATCACGTCCTTCAGCGCGACCGGAACGCCCCAGAGCGGCCCGCGCACGTGCGCGCGCTCCAGCGCGTCCGCTTCGGCCAAGGCCTCGTCGGCTCTCACGGTGATGTAGGCGTTCAGCTCACCGTCGATCGCCTCGATGCGACGGAGGTAGTGCTCGACGGCCTCGCGAGGCGAGAGATCTCCCGCACCCAGCGCTCCGGCCAGCCGCGCGAGGCTCACTCGTGGGGCGCCGTCGGAGGCACGAGCCGCTCGAGCTCCTCGAAGGCCGGCAGGAGGATGGCGAGAAACGCACGCACCGCCTCGAGGTCCTCGTCCGTAGGGAACACCCCCTGCTTCTCGGCGATCTCTCGGAGCTCGGCCGGCGAGGGTGTCGCGGCCATGGGACGACTCTAACGCAGTAAGTTAGACTTTGGCCGTGCCGATCTACGTGTACCGCTGCCAGGCGTGTGAGGCGGAATTCGAGGAGCTGGTACGAGCTTCATCCGAGTCGCCGGCCTGCAGCAAGTGCGGCGCGCGAGACGTCGTTAGGCTCCTTTCGGGCTTCAGCACCCGGTGGAAGCCGAGCATCGTGAACTGGCATCGCGTCGGCTAGATGACCATCTAGCGCGCATGACATTCGAGCTCGCGGAGGACGATCCCTGGGTCAAGCGCGGCTACGGGCAGGCCCGCATCGAGCCGGGCACGAGGCCCGCCGTTCTCGTCATCGATCTGCAGTACGCGTTCACTGACCCCGCGTTCGAGTTCGGGGGCGCCGAGCTGATCGAGCGCGCGACCGTGAACACGGCGCGCCTGCTCGAGACCGCACGCGCCGCCGCCGGCGTGCCCGTCTTCCAGACGGTGGTCGCCTGGGAGGGAGAGCAGGACAGCGGCCTCTGGACGATCAAGCTTCCGCCCTGCGCCCGCATCACACCGACGTCGCGCTGGGCGCAGGTCGACGCGCGAGTGTGGGCGGACAGCGACCTGCTCCTCCCGAAGAAGTGGCCGTCCTTCTACCACGGGACCCCCCTCCACTCACTCCTGACTGCCGCGCACTGCGACACCGTGATCGTGACGGGGTGCACCACGTCCGGCTGCGTGCGCGCCACGACCGTCGACTCTTTCTCCAACGGCTTCAGGACGCTCGTCCCGGAGGACTGCGTCGGCGACCAGGGCCGCGATGCTCACCTCTCGAACCTGCGCGACGTCCACCGCCGCTACGCCGAGGTCACAACCGCCGACGAGGTGATCGCCTACCTCGAAACCGTCCCTGAAACGGCGGGTGCCCGTCCCTGATCGTTTCCGACCGGACCACGAGGAGGTAGCGCTGATGGCGACCGAGAGCTGGCGAAACCGCAAGACGCTCATCCTGAGCCGCACCGACATGATGGGCCTCCTGACGCCCGCCGAGTACAACGACTGCGTCGAGCACGCCTTCCGCATGCACGGGCTCGACCGCGTCTACATGGAGCCGAAGGGACACATCGTCCTCGACGACTATCCGGGCGAGTTCGAGGTCATGCCCTCCTTCATCGAGGATCCGCCAGCGGCCGCCTGCAAGTGGGTCTCCATCCGCGAGGACAACGCGCGCTTCGAGCTGCCCACGGTCTTCTCGATCCTCGTCTACACGCACCCGGAGAGCGGCTTTCCGCTCGCGATCTGCGACGGCTCCCACCACACGATGAT
>DATHAG010000092.1:0-3894 GCA_035296825.1 Gaiellaceae bacterium
GAGCCGACCTCGAGCTTGACCTCCTCGGCGCTCTCCGGGCCGATCAGGAGGTTGTGCTCGCGTTTCGCAAGGGCCACGATCGCGTCGTCCATCTCGTAGCCGCCCACCCGGATCGACCGGGAGACGACGATACTGCCCAGAGAGATAACGGCCACCTCGGTCGTGCCCCCACCGACGTCGACGACGAGGTTCCCCGTCGCTTCGTCAATCGGCAGCTCCGCGCCGATCGCGGCGGCCATAGGCTCGTCGATGAGGCATGCCTGCCGAGCCCCCGCCGCGAGCGTTGCTTCCTCGACCGCGCGCTCCTCGACGTCCGTGATCCCGCTGGGGACGCAGATGATCACCCGCGGATATGGAAACCGGTTCCCGTGTGTTCGGCGGATGAAATGGCGGAGCATCGATTCGGTCACCTCGAAGTCGGCGATGACTCCGTCCCGAAGCGGGCGGATCGCTCGGATGGACGCGGGCGTGCGCCCGATCATCCGTTTGGCCTCGGCTCCGACCGCGTGGACGTCGCCCGTCGTGTCGTCGATCGCGACCACGGACGGCTCGAAGAGGACGATGCCCTCGCCTCGGACGTAGACGACAGTGTTGGCGGTACCGAGGTCGACCGCCATGTCGCGGTGTCCGAAACCACTCAGGTAGTTCAATAGTCCCATCGCTGCGACCGGTGGTCCTCTACCCGAGCTGCCGGTCCAGGTTGACGGCGGCACTGATCAGGGAGAGGTGCGTGAATGCCTGCGGAAAGTTTCCCAGCTGCTCCCCGGTCGGCCCGATCTCCTCTGCGAACAGGCCAAGGTGGTTCGCGTAGGTCAGCATCTTCTCGAAAGCGAGCCGCGCCTCGTCCACCCGCCCTGCGCGCGAGAGAGCCTCGACGTACCAGAACGAGCAGATTGAGAAGGTGCCCTCGTCTCCCTCGAGGCCGTCGGGCGCCGCCTTCGTGTTGTAGCGGTAGACAAGGCTGTCGGAGACGAGCTCCTCCGTGATCGCGTCGAGCGTCGACAGCCACCGCGGATCGGTCGGGGCGATGAACTTGACGAGTGGCATGAGCAGGTTTGCCGCGTCCAGGACATCGGAGTCGTAGGCCTGGACGAAGGCGCCGCGCTCTTCGCTCCAGCCTTTCTCCATGATCTGGTCGTAGATCGCGTCGCGGGTCGCCATCCACTTGACGAGGTCCGCGGGCAGCCCGCGCTGGCGTGCCACTCGGATCGCGCGCTCGACCGCGACCCAGCACATGAGACGCGAGTACGTGAAGCTCTTCTTGCCCCCCCGCGTCTCCCAGATGCCCTCGTCAGGCCGATCCCAGTTCTCGAGCACCCAGTCGATGACGCGGCAGACGGACATCCAGGCGTCGTGGGAAATCGGCTTTCCGTGCTTGTTGTAGAGGTAGACCGAGTCGATCATCTCGCCGTAGATGTCGAGCTGGAGCTGATTCGCGGCCCCGTTCCCGCTCCGGACGGGCCGGGAGCCCCGGTAGCCCTCGAGGTGGTCGAGGATCACCTCGGGGAGCTCCGAGCGCCCGTCGATCCCGTACATGATCTGGAGCGGCCCCGACTCGCCTTTCATGCGCTCCGTGAGACGGTGGTCGAGCCAACCCATGAACGCCTCCGCCTCCTCCGTGAAGCCGAGCCTGAGCAGCGCGTAGAGCGAGAAAGCTGCGTCGCGGATCCAGGTGTAGCGGTAGTCCCAGTTCCGCACGCCGCCGAGTTGCTCCGGAAGGCTCGTTGTGGGCGCGGCGACGATCGCGCCCGTTGGTTGGTAGGTGAGGAGCTTCAAAGTCAGGGCAGAGCGATAGACCATCTCCCGCCACCGCCCCTCGTAGCGGCAGTGGCGCACCCACCGCCGCCAGTAGTCGACGGTGCGCTCGAACAGCTCGCGCGTCTCATCCTCGGAGTGGATGTGGGTTTCGTAGCTCTCGTCCACGCTCTCGAGCGTGAAGGTGGCTGTCTCGCGTTCCCGGAGCGTGAACTCGGCGTCGACGCCCTGCTCGGTCCGGGCGAGCGACACCGCCGAGTCGAGGGCGAGCGAGAGCTCCGTGCCGTGGAAGACGACGCCGCCCTCGAAGACATGGGTCTCGTGCTCGCCGCGGCCGTAGTCGAACCGGGGCTCGAGCTCGAGCCGGAGCGTCATCGCGCCGCGAACGGCCATGAGGCGCCTGATGATCCGCGGGCGATGCTCGCTGCCCGGCTCGCTGACGGGCATGAAGTCCTGCATCTCGACGACGCCCTCGGGGGTCAGGAAACGGGTGATGAGGACGTTGGTGTCCGGGAAGTAGAGCTGCTTCGACGTTCCGCCGGGGACGGCGGGCGCGATGCGCCAGAATCCGCCCAGGTCCTTGTCGAGGATGGACGCGAAGACGCTCGGCGCGTCAAAGCGGCCCGGACAAAACCAGTCGATCGTGCCGTCGGTCCCAACGAGAGCGACCGAATGGAGGTCGCCGATCACTCCGTGCTCAGCGATCGGGAGGTAGTCGGGCCGGCTCGAATCGGCGACGATCGGACCCTCGGCGGCGGCGACCGGGTCGGGCATGCCGTCAGTCTGGGCCTCGGAGACCCCGGTGACAAGCTCCTACGCGGCCTCGCCGACCCCGGAGGGGAGATAGTCGCGGGGATTGTTGAACGCGGCGAGCGCTTCTTCCTTGGGCACATCGACGATGATCGTCTCGTCCCTCTCCTCGTCCCGGAAGCGAAGGACTGTCTGGTCGCGCGCGGGATCCCACATCAGGCGCACGACCTGGCTCCCGTCGTTTCGACTCGCGAGCTCTCGCAGACTCATGTCCGGAACTTATCCGGGCGAAGCCGTCGTGATTCCCCGGCAACGTTAAGAATTCGTTGAGTGAAGGCAATTGCGGTTCATCCGGGCAAGGCGAACTCGATGTACCTCGAGGACGTCCCGGAGCCCTCGCTCGCCGACGTCGACGACGGGCGCGGCGTCCTCGTCAAGGTGATCACGGTCGGGGTCGACGGGACCGATAGGGAGATCAACGACGCCGAGTACGGCGCGGCGCCGGAAGGATACGACTACCTCGTCATGGGCCACGAGAGCTTCGGGGAGGTGCTTGAGGTCGGCCCGAACGTCCCGTCCTCGCTCCGGCCGGGCACCCTCGTCGTCGCAACCGTGCGCAGGCCGGGGTCGAGCCCGTACGACAGGATCGGGCTCCAGGACATGACCACGGACGACGTCTACTACGAGCGCGGCATCAACCTCCTGCACGGCTTTCTCACCGAGCGCTACGTCGAGGACGCGACTTATGTCGTGCCGGTCCCGCACTCGCTCCGAGGAGTCGGCGTTCTCCTCGAGCCGCTCTCGATCTCGGAGAAGGGCCTGAACCAGGCCTATGAGATCCAACGGCGCCTGAAGATTTGGAAGCCCGACCGGGCGGCCGTCCTCGGCGCGGGGAGCATCGGCCTTCTGTGCACGCTGGTGCTTCGCCTTCGCGGGGTCGATGTCACGTGCTTTTCGAGACGGAAGGCGCCGTATTTGAATAGTCGTCTCGTTGAGGAGCTCGGGGCCGCCTACGTGAGCTCCGAAGAGACGTCGCTCGCCGACGCGAGCGCCGAGCACGGGCCCTTCGACCTGATCTTCGAGGCGACCGGCTTCAGCCCGCTGGCGTTCGAGGCCGCGGAGGTGCTCGCGAAGAATGGCGTCCTCGTGCTCGCAAGCGTCACCGGCGGCGGCCGTAAGGTCGAGATTCCGAGCGACAAGATCAACCAGGGCTTCGTGCTCGGCAACAAGGTCATGGTCGGGACCGTGAACGCCTCTCTGGACGACTTCGATCGGGGCGTCACCGACCTGGTCAGGGCTGAGGCCTTCTATCCAGGCTGGCTCGGGAAGCTCCTGACGACACCGGTCGACGGCCTCGACAACCACGAGGAGATGCTGCGCCACCTGACC
>DATHAG010000093.1:0-14431 GCA_035296825.1 Gaiellaceae bacterium
TGAGCCCGTAGCTTCCGAAGTAGTCGAGGCTGACCACGCGGGAGAGGAGCCGGTCGGGTACGAGCTCCATCATCATCGTCTCCCAGAGCGGGACGCCGAAGCCGATCAGGAAGCCACGCACCACGCTCAGCCCGGCTGCAGCCGCGAACCACGGGACGAAGGCCACCCCGGCGAGGCACAGGCTGTTCACGACCCAGATCCAGTAGGAGAGCACACCCCGCCGGCCGCGCGGCTGCAGCTGGCCGAACGACAGCGTCCCGAGGACCGTGCCGAGCTCGAGCATCGAGGTCAGAGGCCCGAAGGCCCCGCCGCGGCCAAAGTGGTCGCGGACGAGCTCAGAGAGCCCGGCTGCGAGAGCGGGGCCGATTAGGAGGCTTGTCCACCGTTAGACACCGATGAGGCTGTTTGCCGAGAGAGACGGCTCGGGTCGACAACGAGCGGCACCATGCCTCCGAGGCGGGGTAGAAGAGTCCGTCGCCGAGGCCGACGAGCGTCGCGAGGACGACAAGCAACTCGAAGCTCAGGTGCCCGGTCGCGTCCGCACCGGCCAGGACGGCGACCGCGCCGAACGCCAGAAATCGGAAGCAATCATGAGCGCCTTCCGCGACAGTCGGTCGCCGAGGGCGCCGCCGATGAGGAGCGTCGTCAGAAGTCCGATCGCGTTGCAGAGGAGGACAACGCCGAGGCGACCCGAGCCCGCGATCGTGAACCTCTTCCAGCCGAGAGCGGTGAGGAAGGCGCCGTCGCTGATCAGGGAGATCGTCTGGCCGGTCCAGAGGAGTCGGAAGTCCCTGTGACGGAGCGCCTCGAGCGCCCGGAGCCCCTGAGGTCGCATCCGTTGGGAGCACCGGCCATCGACGGCTCACGCTAATCGTTCGGCGCCATCCGGGGACCGGCCTATACTCGGTTCGTCCTGGCCCTCGAGACAAGCACGCGCCCTGTGCTGGCCGGCTTTGCTGGCGTGGACCAACACGTGCCAAAGGCGGGGAGAAGGGTGGACTCGGAGGCGTCAATCGAGTCGCTTCGAGGAGTCGGACCGAAGGTGGCGGAGCAGCTCGCGCGCATGGGCCTTCGGACGATTCGGGACCTCGTGGAGCATATCCCGCGGGACTACCTCGACTGGCGCGAGGCGGACGGGTTCGGGCAGCTTCTAGCGGGTCAGGAGGCTACGGTCGCCTGCACGGTGGAGCGCGTTTCGGTCCGGCCCACACGCCGCCGGAACCTAAAGATCGTCCAGGCCTCGGTCGTCGACGCCTCGGGCACGAGGGTGAGCGCGGTCTGGTTCAACCAGGCTTGGCTCGCCGAGCGGCTCACGGCGGGCACCAAGCTTCTCCTCCACGGGCAGCTCGAGACCGGCTCAGGGGCTTCGACCTTCCGCGTCGCGCGGCACGAAATCGCCTCCGAGACCGCGGGGCTTCACACCGTCGGCCTGGTGCCGGTGTATCCAGCGAGCGAGGACGTCTCGACGTTCAAGCTCCGTGAGTTGACCGAGCAGGCACTAAGGCTCGCGCGCTGGTTTCCGGACCCGCTGCCGGCGCGGCTGCGGGCGGCGGAAGGAGCGGCTCTCCGGGCGGACGCGATCGCGGCGGCGCATCGCCCGCGCACGGCCGCCGAGGGTGAGGCGGCCCGCTCACGCCTGGCCTTCGACGAGCTCCTTCTGCTCCAGATCGGCCTCCTACGGAGGCGCCGGGCCCTGGAAGCAGGTGCTGTCGCGCCAGACCTTGGCACCGAGGGGGATCTCATCGGCCGCTACTACGCGGTCTTGCCGTTCGACCTGACGCCGGAGCAACAGTCGGCAGTCGAGCAGATCGGGCTCGACCTAGCAAATGTGAAGCCCATGCAGCGGCTCCTCCAGGGAGACGTCGGCTCTGGGAAGACGGTTGTGGCCCTCTACGCGCTTCTCCGGGCCGTCGAACGGGGGCATCAGGGAGCGCTCATGGCGCCGACCGAGACACTCGCGGAGCAGCACTTCCTGACCCTCGAGGGGATTTGCGGGGAGCTCGGCGTGCCCGTCGTCCTGCTCACGAGCTCGCTTCCGGCCAGGGAGCATGCTTCCGTCCGCGCCGCGCTCGCGTCGGGTGAAGCCGCGATCGCAGTCGGCACGCACGCGCTGATCCAGGACCAGGTCGCGTTCCGGTCGCTGGCGGTGGCGGTCGTCGACGAGCAGCACCGGTTCGGGGTGGAGCAGCGCCGGGCCCTCGGCTCGCATTCCCCGCACATCCTCCATATGACCGCCACACCCATTCCCCGGACGCTTGCGCAGACGGTCTACGGCGACCTCGACGTAACCGAGATCGCTCGTCCACCCAGGTCTCGGAGGCCGGTTGTCACCTCGTGGGTGACGCAGGAGCGGAGCGCCGAGGCTTACACCCGGCTCCAGCGCCATCTCGCTGAAGGCCGGCAGGCCTACGTCGTCTGCCCGCTCGTGAGCGAGTCCGAGGCGATCGAGGCGCGTGCTGCCGAACAGGAGGCGGAGCGTCTCCAGCGGGCTGAGCTCCGCAATTTTCGGGTCGGTTGCCTGCACGGCAGGCTCCATCCATCCGAGCGCCGCGCTGTCATGGACGCGTTCAAACGCGGCGAGCTCGACGCCCTCGTCGCGACGACCGTGATCGAGGTGGGCGTGGACGTCCCGAATGCGACGATCATGATCGTCCAGGAAGCCGATCGGTTCGGCCTCGCGCAGCTTCACCAGCTCCGAGGCCGCGTGGGGCGAGGGGCCGAGCAGTCGTACTGCCTGCTCGTCTCGCAGGCCCGTGACGAGCTCTCCGAAGCCGCCCGGAGGCGTCTCGAAGCACTCGTCGAAACCTCCGACGGGTTCCGCCTCGCCGAAGTCGACCTCGAGCTCCGGGGAGAAGGCCAACTCCTCGGAACGAGGCAATCGGGCCTGCCCGACCTTCGCTTCGCGAGCTTGACGCGGGATCGCGCGCTCCTCGTTCGCGCCCGCCGGTGGGCCGCCGAGCTGGTGGACGAGGAGGGGCCGCTGTCGGACGAGGTCGACCGGCTCTTCGCCGATGCGGATCATCGCGGGTTCGCGTAAGGGCGCCCGAATCTTCGCTCCGGGCGGGCGTGAGACCCGCCCGACCGGAGATCGGGTGCGCGAAGCCGCTTTCAATCTGATCGGCCCGGTCGACGGCATGGAAGTCCTCGATCTCTTCGCCGGCTCGGGTGCCATGGGTCTCGAGGCACTGTCGCGCGGCGCGATGCGGGCGACCTTTGTCGAGAGCGATCGCGAGGCGGCCCAGGCAATTGTCCGGAACCTCGAGAAGCTCGACTTCGCAGACGCCACCGTCTTGCGGCTGGACGTAGGCCGCAAGCTTGCAACGGACGCAGCGTCCGGGAGGCGGTACGATCTCGTGCTGATCGACCCGCCCTACCGCCTGCTGACAGGGTTTCTCCCCGTGCTCGAAGCACACCTCCCAGCCGTTGTTGCGCCCGAGGGCATGGTCGTCGTCGAGTCCGATGCCCGTGAGGAGCCGGAGCTCCCCCTCCCCAAGCGGACGAGTCGCCGTTACGGCTCCGCGCGGGTGACGGTGTTCGAAGGGCCGGCGAGGCCGAAGGGCGGTTCATGAGCAACCTGAGCCCGGTGACCGCGATCTGCCCCGGCGCGTACGACCCGGTCACGAACGGGCACCTGGACATCATCAGGCGCGCCGCGACGATCTTCGAGCGAGTGGTGGTCGGGGTCGTCCGCGATCCGCAGCACAAGCGCACGATGTTCTCGGTCGAGGAGCGCGTGGAGTTTCTCCAAGCAGCGCTGATCGAAACCGAGAACGTCGAGGTCGAGGTCTTCTCCGAGCTCGTCGTCGAATTCGCGCGGCGCTGGAAGGCCCGGACGATGGTGAAGGGCCTACGCGCGATCTCAGATTTCGAGTGGGAATTCCAGATGCACCACCTGAACAGGAAGCTCGCGCCGGAGGTTGAAACCATGTATCTGATGTCGAGCCCGCAGTACAGCTTCCTTTCCTCGAGCGGGATCAAGGAGATCGCCTCGTTCGGGGCCGCCGTCGAGGATCTGGTCCCAGCCCAGGTGGCACGCCGGTTCGAGGAGATGTTCCCGCGCGCCAAGCCCGGCGCGCCCGTCAGTCCTCGCGAGTAGACTGAGGCCGGAATGGACGTTCTCGTACTGATCGACAAGCTCGACGACCTCGTGCACAACGCGAAGGCCGTTCCACTGACCGACCAGGTCCGGATCGACCGCGAGGAGATCTACGACATCCTCGATCAGATGAGGGCGACGATCCCCGAGGAGATCAAGCAGGCGCGTTGGATCGTCAAGGAACGCCAGGAGATGCTGGCCGAGGCGAAGCGCGAAAGCGACCGCATCCTCGGCGAGGCTCGTGAACAGGCAGTTCGTGAGGCGTCGCAAACGGAGATCGTGAAGCTGGCCGAGCGCCAGGCTCAGGACATCGTGGAAGAGGCTCGGCGCCAGGCGCGCGAGACCCGACTCGAGATGGAGGATTGGGCAGACTCGATCCTGTCGACTCTCGAGGTCAATCTGGATAAGTTTCTCGGGGCCGTGCGCCGCGGGCGCGAGCGCCTGCACGAGCGCTCCCAAGAATCGGTGATGGCCGGCATCACCGACGAAACGAACCTGTAGCCCCTTCCGCGCCGCCCGCCTAGTACACGCGCACGAGCTTTCCTGGGGCCCCCCTCGTTAGTCGTTCCCCCACGTCGAGCGTAGCTCTCCTCGCCGCGCGTGTGTTGCGCAACCTGTGTCGAGACGGAGTCGTTTCGCGGGCCCGAGGCTCCAGCTCCTGGCGTTTCGGGGACTCAACCGGGACGCTACTCTGAGACTCGTGACCATCCTCGATCTCCGCACCGTCAAGATCCGCTCGGGCGAGCAGTTTCGCGACCACCTCGAGGTTGAGCTCGAGCCCCTCGAGCTGGCCGGCCAGCGCTACATCCCCCTGCCCGAGACGCCCGAGGTGGACCTCGCCGTCTCGCGGTTCACGTCCGGTCGTCTCTTCGAGCTCGCGTTCGGGGCCCGGCTCGTGGGTCCCTGCATGCGGTGTCTCGCCGACGCGGCTCTCGAGCTGCCGGTCCGGGCTCGGGAGTATCACGCGACGAATCCGGGCGACTCCGACGAGCTCAAGACTCCGTACATCGAGGACGAGAAGCTCGACCTCTCTGCCTGGGCTCGGGACAGCCTAGTCCTCGATCTCCCCGACAAGATCCTCTGTCGAGACGACTGCGCAGGGTTGTGCCCGGGTTGCGGCGCCGACCTGAACCACCAGGCTTGTGCCTGCGGCCCGGAGGAGCCGGACACACGCTGGGCTGCGCTCGCGGAGCTTCGAGACCGCCTCTAACAAGAGCCCAGATCCTGCCCAGCTATACTTCGCCGCCGCGATGGCCGTCCCCAAGCGAAAAACCTCGAAGTCCCGCCGCGACAAGCGGCGAGCGACGCACAAGCTTGCGGCTCCGTCTCTCGTGGAGTGCCCGCAGTGCCACCAGCCCAAGCGCGCACATCGCGTCTGCCCGACGTGTGGCACGTACAGGGGTCGCGAGGTCGAGCCGCTCCGCCTTCCCGCTCCGTAGATGGTTGATCGGCACTCACCACACCCGCACGCCAAGTGCCAATCTGCGATCTAGATGTCCGGGCGGACATCGGGACGCTCCGCTGGGAAGACCGCTCGGTGTGGAGATCGCGTTCGTCGGGTCGGGTACTAGATGCCTCCGGTTCGCATCGCCGTCGACGCGATGGGCGGTGACCGGGCTCCCGAGGAGATTGTCCTTGGGGCCCTCGAAGCCCGTTCCCCGGGGATCGAACCGATTCTCTTCGGCCGTCCCGACGTCCTGAGTTCCCTGGGCGGTGGGCTCGAGGTCGTCCGCGCTGAGCAGGTCGTCGCCATGGACGAGAAGCCCTCGGACGCTGCGCGCGCGAAGCGGGACAGCTCGATGTTCGCCGCGTGCCGCGCGGTGGGGGCGGGCGAAGCCGACGCCGTTGTCTCAGCAGGAAACACCGGTGCGCTCCTCGCAGCCTGCTTACTCGAGATCCGCCGCCTCCCCGCCGTGCGCCGACCTGCCATCGCAGCACCACTTCCAGCCGCCAGCGGGCCTGCTGTCCTCGTCGATGCGGGTGCGAACGCGGACGCGCGGCCCGAGCATCTTCTTCAGTTCGCCCACATGGGCGCCACCTTCGCGGAGGAGGTCCTGGGCATCGCGGAGCCGGAGGTCGGAATCCTTTCGATCGGGGAGGAGCCCGACAAGGGAAACCGTCTCGTCAGGGAGGCGTACTCGCTCCTGTTCGCGAGCTCACTGCGCTTCGTCGGCAACGTCGAGGCGCGCGAGCTTCTGAACCAACCGCCGGACGTCATCGTGTGCGACGGCTTCACGGGCAACGTCGCCCTGAAAGCTCTCGAGGGCGCGATCAGATCCACATTCGACAGTCTTCGGGCGGACATCGTGTCGTCGACGCGCGGGAAGCTCGGCGCTCTCTTGATCCGGCCGGCGGCGCGCCGGCTCTGGCAACGGCTCGATCCTGACACGTATGGTGGCGCCTACCTGCTCGGCCTGCGCGGGCTCGCTGTGGGCGCGCACGGAAACTCGTCCAGGACTGCAGTGGCCAACGCAATTCGGCTCGCTGCGCGCGGCGCCGAGGGACGCGTGGTGGAGCGGGTCGCAACTCGCTTGGCCGAGGAGCGGACACCCGTGACCCGAGCGTGAGTCGACGGGCGTTGGCGTGGTAGCATCCTGCGTCCGCTGAGCCAAAGACCAAGAAAGGCAGGTAGGAGAACGGATGGCAGCGTCCCGCGAGGAGATCTATGAGCAGATCAAGGACGTCCTGGTCGAGCAGCTTGGCGCCGAGGAAAGTGAGATCACCGAAGAGGCCTCGTTCCAGGAGGATCTTGATGCTGATTCACTCGATCTCGTGGAGCTGATCATGGAGCTTGAGGACCAGTTCGGGGTCAAGATCTCCGATGAGGACGCTCAAGGAATTCAGACTGTCGGCCAAGCCGTCGACTACATTGCGTCGCACCAGTAGGTTCTACGCCTGACACCGAGCTCGTCGCGCTGATCGACGCGCTTCCGGAGGCGCGTCTCCGTCACGCCTTCACACATACTTCCTGGGCAGCGAACCGCTCAGAGTCGTACGAGCGGCTCGAGTTTCTCGGAGACAGCGTCCTGGGCCTCGCGATCGCGCGTGAGCTCTACGAGCGCTTTCCCGACTATCAGGAAGGAGACCTCGCAAAGATCCGGGCGCACGTCGTCTCGCGCCAGAGCTGTGCCGTGGTCGGCATGCGTCTCGGATTCGGCGACCGGCTGCTCGTGCACGGGCGCGGAACGATCCCAGACGACGAGCTCGAGAAGCTCTCGAAGAACCAGAACGTCGTTTCGGCGCTCGTCGAGGCGGCCTTCGGGGCCCTCTATCTCGAGCACGGCTTCGAGGCGATCCGTGGACCGATCCTCGACGCGTTCCGCGAGCGCATCGAGTACGCGCTGACCGGCTACGTTGACTACAAGACGGTGCTGCAGGAAGAGGCGGCCCGCCGGGGGTCCAGCGTCTCCTACTCGGTGATCGAGGTGGACGGCCCGCCGCACGAGCGCTCCTTCACGTGTGCAGCAGTCATCGACGGCGAGCAAGCCGGGATGGGGAAGGGCGATTCGAAGAAGGCTGCCGAGCAAAACGCGGCGCGAGAAGCTCTCGCAGCATTTCCGGCGAGGAGCTCGTAAAGCCCTCCGCTTACCACGGCCTGCCATCCGCGCAGATCGTCATGCTGCAGGCGCGTGTTCCTGCGCTCTATCAAGCTGCGCGGCTTCAAGTCGTTTCCCGACCAGGTGGAGGTCAGGCTCGAGCCCGGCGTCGCCGTGGTCGTCGGGCCGAACGGCTCCGGAAAGTCGAACGTAGCCGATGCGATTGTCTGGGCTGCCGGAAGCCTCAGCCCGTCGGAGCTTCGGGCGGAGAAGCCCGACGATGTCATCTACGCTGGGTCGGCCGGAAGAGCCGGCGCAGACTCTTGCCAGGTCGAGCTGATCTTCGACAACGCGGACGGAACCGGCCCGCTTCCTTACTCCGAGCTCTCGATCACTCGGCGACTGCACCGCGGCGGCGAAGGGCAGTACCTCGTGAACGGGGCGTCCGTCCGGCGCACCGATCTCGTCGAGATCCTCGCGGACATCGGGCTTGGCGGCGAGATGCACTCGATCATCGGCCAGGGCCGCGTCGAGCAGATCCTCGGCTCGAAGCCGGCAGAGCGCCGTGCGCTCGTCGAAGAAGCCGCAGGCCTCGGGAAGTTCAAGCGCCGGCGCCATCGCGCCGAGCTCAAGCTCGCTCGGGTCGCGATCCAGGTCGATCGCGCTCGCGACCTCGAAGACGAGGTTCGGAAGAGGCTCCGTCCGCTCGCTCTCCAGGCCAGTGCCGCTTCGCGTGCGGAAAAGCTGGCCCAGGAGCTGACCCACCTCCGGAGCAGAATCGCCGCGGGCGAGCTCGAGGGCGCCACCGCGCGACTCGCCGAGGTCGAGGAGCGGCGCGCCGAGGCTGCACAGGCAAAGCGGGCTCTCGACACGCGACTCGAAGGGCTCCTTGCCGAGCGGCACCGCGTGGAAGAAGAGCTGGGCGAGGCCGCTCAGAGCCACGAGCGCGCGACAGCGGCCCTTTACCGGCTTCGTTCCGCCTTCGAACGACTGGATTTGAGGCGGGAGCGGGCCGATGAGGCTGCGGCAGAGCTTCAGGCGCTGGCCGAGCGAGCCCGTGGGCTCGCCGCCGTACCGCCGGACGAAGGGCCGCAGCACGAGCTCGCAGCGGCCGAGCTGGCGGCGGAGAAGGCGGGCGAGCACGCCAGAGCGACGATTGCCGAGCGGGAGAGGCTCATAACGCAGGCTCGCCTCGCCGAGGACCGCCTGGAGGCACTCGACCGGGGTCTCGCCGAGCGTGAGGGACTGCCTCCTGCAGCTCGGGCGCTCGCGGATGCGGGAGAGAGGCTAGCCCTCGGCTCGCTGGAGATCGATCCAGGCTACGAGCGTGCCGTCGGCGCCGCACTGGGGTGGCGTGCCGCCTCGATCCTCGCGAGCGATCTCGGCCGTGGGCTCGAGTTGGTCGAGGAGGTCCGGAGCGGTGGTCTCGGCGGTATCTCGGTGTTGCTCGAGGTGGAGGAATCCGTCGGAGCTGCCGAGCCTCCGGTCACGGGTGCGGAGCCGCTCGTCCGCTTCGCCCGACCGGCGACCGGCGCGGAAAGGATCGGGGCGCTCCTCCAGAATGTCTGGGTCACCGCTGCAGAGGACTTTTCCGCTGCCCGGCACGGCATTCTCGTCACCCGGGAAGGACACGGGTACGATCCCGCGCGGGGAGAGCTGTGGTTCGCGGGGGAGGCCGCTGAAAGCGTTCTCCTCGCGTTGCACGCTCGGCGCCGCTCCCTTGCCGACGAGGCGGAAAACCTCGATCGCGCGGCGGTCGATGCGGCCGGCCGCGCGGCCACGGCGATCGGGGAGGAATGCGCGACGCGGGAGCGCCGGGAGCGCTCCCGCCGGGCGGTCGAGCGGATGCCCCGGCGCGTCGACCCGAGGGAGGCAGAGCTCCTGGAGACACTGGCCGCAGTGCAGCAGAGCCTGGCCGAGGTACTGGGAGCTACGCGCAACGTCTCGGGCCGATTCGAGGCCCCGCTCCGAGCGCAGGTCGATGCGGGCGGCACCCGCTCAGCGGAGCTCGGCGAGGAGCTTCGGCGCCTGGGGGGGAGCGAGGCCGAAATCCGGCGTGCCGCGGGAGAGGCGGGCGAGCGCCTCGCATCTATTGCAGTCGAGGGTGCCCACCTGGAGTCCGAGGTCGCAGAGCTCCAGGGCCGGCTCGAGGAGGAGGCCGAGCCGGAAGAGCTCTCCGAAGCCGAACGCGAGGAGCTCCTTCTAACCATCGAGCGCCTCGAGCGGCGCCGTGAGGCTCTCGGCCAGGTGAATCCACTCGCGGCGGAGGAGCACGCTCAGGAGTCCGAGCGCCTCGCGGAGCTCCGCGAACAGCGTGAAGACCTCGAGCGCTCGCTCACCGAGCTCGAGCGGATTCGCGATGAGCTCACGAAAACGGTCGAGCGGCGCTTTGCGGATACGTACGCGGCCGTCGAGCGGCACTTCGCCGAGGTCTCCTCGACGCTGTTTCCGGGTGGGCATGGCCGCCTCGTCGTGGTCCAGGACGACGACGGAGAGGAGCCGGGCATCGAGATCCAGCTCCAGCCCGCGGGCAAGAAGATCACGCGCCTGTCGCTTCTCTCCGGCGGGGAAAAGTCGCTCGGAGCTATTTCGTTCCTCTTCGCGCTGTTCTTGGCGCGGCCGTGCCCCTTCTATCTCCTGGACGAGGTCGAGGCCGCCCTCGACGACGCGAACATCGGCCGGTTCGTTGGGCTTCTACGGGGCTTCGCCGAGCGGGCGCAGTTCATCGTCGTCACCCACCAGAAACGCACGATGGAGGCCGCGGATATCCTCTACGGCGTCACGATGGGCGCTGACGGGGTCTCGCAGATCGTCTCCAAGCGGCTTGCACCTGAAGCCCCGCACGCGCTCAGCGCGTGAGCCGCTCCTGGGCCGAGTTCCTGGGCCGTGAGAACGGCATGGCCCAGCGGGACGAGGAGTCGCGGGGTTGGTTCTCCCGCCTTCGCGATTCTCTGGCGACCAGCCGTCAGGCGCTGACCCGCGAGATCTCGACCGCCGTCTTCGATCCGGGGGACGACGAGGCGTGGGAGCGCATCGAGGAAGCATTGCTCGCGGCCGATTGCGGAGTCCCGGCCACGGTCGAGATCGTACAGCGCCTCGAGGCCCGCGAGCCCGTGACCGAGGAGGACCTACTGGCTGCGCTCGAGGAGGTAATCGCCGAGCTGGTGGCGCCTGCAGGCGAGGCGCGGCTCCACCTCGAGGGCGCGCCGACGGTGATTCTCGTGGTCGGTGTGAACGGGACCGGCAAGACGACGACGATCGGAAAACTGGCGAGCCGTCTGAACGAGGCCGGCTTCCAAGTTGTCCTCGCGGCAGCCGACACGTTCAGGGCCGCTGCCGAGGAGCAACTCGAGATCTGGTCGAAGCGAGCGCAGGCCGACTTCGTCGGCTCGGAGCGAGGCGGCGACCCCGCCGCGGTTGCGTACGACGCGATCGAGGCGGCCCAGGCCCGCGGAAGAGACGTGGTCATCGTGGACACGGCCGGACGGCTGCACACACAATCGAACCTCATGGACGAGCTCGCCAAGATCGGGCGAGTGATCGGCCAGCGACTCCCAGGAGCACCGCACGAGACGCTCCTCGTCGTGGATGCGACGACCGGGCAGAACGGACTCCAGCAGGCTCGCCTCTTCGGCCAGGCGGTCGAAGTCACTGGCGTGGCGCTTACGAAGCTCGACGGAACCGCGAAGGGCGGCATCGCAGTCGGGATCGCGCACGAGCTGAGTCTTCCGGTGAAGTTGATCGGGGTCGGCGAAAGCCTCGACGACCTGCAACCGTTCGATGCGCGGGACTTCGCACGCGCCCTGGTGGGCTCGGCTTAGACCGACCATCGAATCCGCACACTTCCGGCACCGGCTGTGCACCATACGCATGCATTTCAGCGATAGGCTTTGAGCCGGTGGGTGGACTGGGGGTGGCCCCAGAGCGCGAGCGGCTCGCGCGCCCCATATGCGCCAATGGCTGACCCCGTCTTCCTCATCACCGGCGCGTCCAGCGGTATCGGGGCGGCGACGGCCCGCCGCGCGGCCGAGTCCGGCTATCGCCTTGTGCTCGCGGCCCGCTCCATCGACAGGCTGGAGGCTTTGGCGAGCGAGCTCGGCGGCGAGGACAGGGCGCTCGCCGTGCGCTGCGACGTGACCGAGTGGTCAGACCAGGCGGCCATGGTCGCGACGACGCTCGAGCGCTTTGGCCGTCTCGACGTCTCCTTCGCGAACGCAGGCTTTGGTGCCAAGCGGGGCTTCCTGGAAGAGACCGTCGACCACTGGCGCAGAATGGTGCTGACGAACGTCCTGGGTGCCGCCCTGACCGTCCGCGCGACGCTGCCCGCGCTCAAGGAGTCGCGTGGACACCTGCTCTTAACCGGTTCGGTGGCCGGTCGGCGCGCGCTCGCGGGCTCTCTCTACTCCTGCACGAAGTGGGCGGTCACCGCGATGGGCGAGGCGGCGCGGCTCGAAGTCGACGGAACCGGGATCCGAGTCACCCTGATCGAGCCTGGCATGGTGAGCACACCGTTCTTCGACAGTCCTCCCTCGGACGCTCTCGAGTCGGACGACATCGCGCGGGCCGTTATGTACGCCGTTGGGCAGCCGCCGCACGTGGACGTGAACGAGATCCTCGTGCGGCCGACCGCCCAGTCGAGCTAGAGCGTGATGTGAGAGCTCCGACCCGGGGTCACGCCCCGCTGCGGTGCAATCACATCGACCGCTAGTCGGCTACCTCTCGACCGCGAACGCGATGTTCACCGTCGTTCGATACATCGTGATCTGGTCGCCCTCGACCTCGCAGCTCATGCTGACGACGTCGGCGCCTGTGATCCCGCGCAACGTCTTCGAAGCCTCCGAAACAGCGACCTGAGCCGCCTGGGCGAAGCTCTCCGGAGAGTTCCCGATGATCGTGATCACCTTGGCGATATCTGCCATGCCTGCCTCCTGGGGTCGGGGAAAGTGCGTCGCTACACTTCCCGGCTGCCAATGTTTGACACGCTTTCAGACAAGCTGCAAGCCTCGCTAGGGGATCTGCGAGGTCGGGGACGCCTCTCGGAGGAGGATCTTTCCCGGGCGATGCGCGAGATTCGCCTGGCGCTGCTCGAGGCCGATGTCAACTTCAAGGTCGTCAAGGAGTTCGTCGCCAAGGTGAAGGAGCGGGCGCTCGGCTCCGACGTCACGAAGAGCCTCACGCCCGGCCAGGAGGTCGTGAAGATCGTCCACGACGAGCTGACGACGCTCATGGGCGCCGGCAGCTCCAAGCTCGCGTTCGCCGGTCGGCCGCCGACTGTGATTCTCCTGGCTGGCCTCCAGGGCTCGGGGAAGACGACCGCGGCCGCCAAGCTCGCGCTTCTCCTGCGCCGGGAAAGCAAGGCCCCGGCGCTCGTGGCCGCCGACTTGCAGCGACCGGCGGCGATCGACCAGCTCGAGCAGCTCGGAAGGCAGGTGCAGATCCCCGTCTACCGGCGCGACGACACGAAAGACGCTGTCGCGGTCGCCCGTTACGGGCTGGAGCAAGCTCGATCCCAAGGTCGGGACGTCCTCATCGTCGACACAGCGGGGCGCCTCCAGATCGACGAGTCGCTGATGGACGAGCTGGCTGCGGTTCGTAAGGAAGTGAAGCCGCACAATGTCCTCCTCGTCCTCGACGCGATGACCGGCCAGGAAGCCGTAGCCGTGGCTGAGGGCTTCCAGGAGCGAATCGCCTTCGATGGCGTCGTTCTCACTAAGCTCGACGGCGACGCACGCGGCGGCGCGGCTCTCTCCGTCAAGGCGGTTACCGGTAAGCCGATCAAGCTCGTCTCCACTGGTGAAAAGCTCGACCAGATCGAGTACTTCCACCCGGATCGGATGGCGTCGCGCATCCTCGGGATGGGCGACGTGCTGACACTGATCGAACGGGCGGAGGCTGCGGCAGACGAGGACGACCAGGCGGCGATGGAGAAACGCCTGCGCGCGGGCCAGTTCACGTTCGACGACTTCCTCCAGGCGCAGCGAATGATGCGAAAGATGGGCCCGCTCAAGAACGTCGTCTCGATGATCCCTGGGCTGGGGAAGCAGATGCAGGGAGTGGATATTGACGACCGCGAGCTCGCCTGGGTCGAGGCCATCGTCCTCTCGATGACGTCCGACGAACGCAAGCGGCCCGAGATCATCAACGGCTCGCGGCGTGCGCGAATCGCGCGCGGCAGCGGCACCTCGGTGCAGCAGGTGAACAAGCTGCTTCAGGCGCGGAAGCAGATGCAAAAGATGATGAAGCAGCTGGGCCAGGGCAAGATGCCGAACCTGCAGTCGCTGGCGGCCCAGAACCGACGATAGGAGACAGAGTGGCAGCAAGAATCAGACTGGCCCGAGTGGGATCCAAGAAGAACCCGATCTACCGGGTGGTCGTTGCGGACGCCCGCTCGCCGCGCGACGGGAAGTTCATCGAGATCGTCGGCCAGTACAACCCGCAGACGGATCCATCGACGATCAACCTCGACGAGGAGCGCGTGCGCGACTGGATCGGGAAGGGCGCCCAGCCGAGTGACTCAGTCAAGCGCCTGCTCAAGGCCAAAGGCATCTAGATGGTCGCCGATAACCGACCGACCATCTGAGCACGGTGGAGGAGCTCCTCGAGTACCTGGCGAAGTGCCTGGTCGACAAGCCCGAGGAGGTCTCAGTAACCCGAAGGGAAGAGGACGGGGCCGTCATCCTCGAGCTCCGTGTCGCCCCCGACGAGGTGGGGAAGGTGATCGGCAAGGGTGGGCGCGTTGCCCGCGCGCTCAGGACGCTCGTCCGGGCGAGCGCGGCTCGGGGCGGCGACCGCGTCGTCC
>DATHAG010000094.1:0-8938 GCA_035296825.1 Gaiellaceae bacterium
GGCCCTAGGCGTCGAGCCCGACCACTTCCGCGAGCACCGGATCCGCGTCATCACCGAGCGGCTGGACTCCATGCCGGATCTGGTCGACCGTCTCTACCGGCGGCTCGGCAGCTAGCTGATTTTCCCGCACTTTGCGGAGACCTTCGAGGCGACCTTCAAACGGGAGCCCTGAACCGTGTACCGTCTTCTGTAAGGTCGGTGTAAGGAGGCCGCAAGCGGGATCTAGGGGAGTCCCGGCTGGGCCACCGAGTGCGACATATCCACAGAATCCACACAGGAGCGGTGGAATACTTTTGGACGGACCCGAACCCATCTCTCAGAGCCAAGTCCCCGAGCCGGAGGGGCTCCCGCTTCCCCCGGGCGAATTCGTCTCCGCAGACCTTCAGTCCGACTGCGCGCGCTTTCTCGCCGAGCTTCGGCGGCGTGCAGATCTGACGGCCGAGGTCGAATGGACGCTCGCTAGCCAGGAGGACTAGCCCAGGCGGCGAAGCTCATCCTCCGGTGTCTCTACGATTGGAAACGGCCCACCTCGAGGGAGAGCGAATGACCGAACCGAACGAAGTCCCGGCAGCTCCCGGTCAGGAGCAGTCCGAGGGCGAGTCCGTGACCGAGCGGAACGAAGTCCGGCCAGGTCCGGGCCAGGAGTAGTCCGAGGGCGAGTCGTCCCTGGCCGGCGAGTTGAACATCGGTCCGAGGGTCACCGCCGTCTTTACTGCGGCCGAGAGGGCTGCGCAGCACATCGTAACCATGGCTCGCGAGGAGGCCGACGACCTGCGCCGCCGAGCCGAAGCTGAGGCCGAGTCGCTCCTCAGCCAGCGCCGCTACCAGGCGGAAGAGGAGGCCTCGCGCCGCATCGCGGACGCACAGACCCAGGCCGACCAGATCCGCGCGGCCGCCGAGGAGGAGGCCCGCCAGATCGAGGAGACCGCGCACCGGCGCGAGCTGCGGATCCGGGAGGAAACGAGGCTCCTCGAGGAGCGGGTCGAATGGGCCCGAGAGGGCCTCCGCGAAGTGGCTGAGCGGATCCGCGATACCGAAATGGACCTCGGCGACCTTCCGGTGGCGGCACCGCGACGCGACCGTCGGCCAGGCGGCCCCAGCGCCGGCCCTTCCTAGCCGCTGCCGGTATCGTGTGCCCGAAGCGGGGCGTGGCGCAGCCTGGTTAGCGCGCGTGTCTGGGGGACACGAGGTCCCGAGTTCAAATCTCGGCGCCCCGACTACGCAGAAGCCCCGTGAGTGCGGGGCTTTTGCATTCGCCCGGCGGCAGCTCTAGCCGAGGGCGGCTCACCCCGCCGGGGGAGGCAATCCGGTGTCGACTGCAATGTCCACGCGGCCATGCCCCGCCTGGGACGATAGAGCGGTGGCGCCTACGGTCGTATTCCTCGCCGACAGGCCCGACCTGGACAGGCCGCTCGGCCTCGAACGGGTCTGGCCCGAGTTCCTGAAGCACGGGGACGTCACCAACCTCTACTGGGATCGGCTCTACGAAGAGCTGCCCGAGTTCCAGCTCGTCCTGGTCGATGATGAGAATGGAGAGGTCCTCGGGCGGGGAAACACGATCCCCTTCGAGTGGGACGGAAGCACCCGCGGTCTTCCCGCCGGGGTCGACGGAGTGCTCGAGCGAGCGTTCGAAGCCGACGGGACGCCCAACACGCTCTCTGCGCTCGTCGCGATCGTCTCACCGGAGCACCAGGGACGAGGGCTGAGCGCCGTGGTCATCGAAGGCATGCGCGCTGCAGCGGCTCGGCACGGTCTGGGGAGCCTCGTCGCGCCCGTCAGGCCCACCCGGAAGGAGCTCTATCCCCTCATCCCCCTGGAGCGCTATGCGGCCTGGAGACGAGCTGACGGCCTTCCCTTCGACCCGTGGATCCGCCTCCACGAGCGGATCGGCGGTGAGATCCTCGGCGTCGCGTCCAACTCTCTCGTCGTCACCGGCTCCGTCGCAGAGTGGGAAGAATGGACGGGAATGGCCTTTCCGGAGACGGGTGACTACGTCGTCCCCGGGGCTCTCGTGCCGGTGCACATCGATCGTGAGGCAAACGAGGGACAGTACGCAGAGCCGAACCTCTGGATGCGTCATGACGTCCAGCCCGCCTGAAGCCTCCCCCTTCGAGGGATGCCCGGGCTGCCCCGGCGCGGGATACTGGCCTCCAGGCCCATGCGAAGCCGGATCGTTTGCGGCGCGATCCGGCTTCGCATGTTTCTCTTAGGCGCCGTTAGGGTCTCTCCATGAGCGCGAAGATCGCGATTCTCGGCGCGGGAAAGATCGGAGAGGCCCTGGTTGCAGGGCTCGTCTCATCGAAGTGGTGTCCTCCGGGCCAGATCGTTGTCACCGCCCGAAGCGAAGATCGGTTGCAGGCCCTCGCGGAGCGGTACGGCGTGCGGGCGACGGCCATGAACCGCGAGGCGGCCGCCGATGCCCGTGTCGTCGTGATTGCGGTCAAGCCTCAGGACATCGAGGCCCTCTTGACGGACATCCACGACGTGCTGACGGCCGGCCAAACCGTGATCTCGATCGCGGCGGCGATCCCCACGGCCCTGATCGAGAGCCATCTGACGAATGCGGTGCCCGTCGTCCGGGCGATGCCGAACACGCCGGTCACAGTCCACGAGGGGATGGCGGGTGTCGCCGCCGGAACGCACGCGACGGAGGAGCACCTCGCACAGGCCGAAGAAGTGCTTGCGCACGTCGGCCGGTCGGTGCGCGTGCCGGAGAACTATATGGACGCGGTGACCGCCGTCTCCGGCTCGGGCCCCGCCTACTTCGCTCTCCTGGCCGAGTCCATGATCGAAGCCGGGATCCTGCTCGGGCTCGGGCGGGAGATCGCCACTGACCTCGTGGTGCAGACCATGCTGGGGACAGCCAAGCTCCTCCGGGACGAGAAGATGCATCCCGTCGAGCTCCGCGAGATGGTTACATCTCCCGGCGGCACGACCATTGCGGCCATCCGCGAGCTGGAGCAGGCCGGCGTGCGAGCCGCCTTTCTGAACGCGATCCAGGCGGCTATGAACCGCTCGAAGGAGCTAGCCGAAGGCGGGTAGTGGATCGACCGCGGCGCCGCGGACTCTGACCTCGAAGTGGAGGTGTGGGCCGGTGGAATGGCCGGTGGACCCGACGCGGCCAATCTGATGGCCGGCGCCGACGCGCCTGCCGACGCGGACGTCGATTCGTGACAGGTGCGCATACATCGTCCTGACTCCGTTCCCGTGCGCAATCGAGACGAGGTATCCCCAACCCCCGGGCATCCAGGCGGCATAGGAAACGCGGCCAGAACGAGCGGCCGCCACGCCTGTACCGGCCCGCGCCGGGAAGTCGATCCCGGTGTGGAAGCCCGAGCCACGAGGGCCAAATCTGTCTCCTACACCTGTCTGGAGCGGGCGGATGAATCCGAGGCGCGAGCGCGGGGGTGGGGTCCGAAGCGCCGTAAAGGTGGCCGGCCCTGCAACGCCGTCCGCTCCGAGCCTCGCCCAGCGCTGAAAGCGGCGGAGTGCGTGGTCGGTGCGCCCCCCGAACGCGCCGTCGAAGACGCCGGAGGGGAATCCGTGCCAGGCGAGGAGAAATTGAAGCTGCGAGACGTCGAAGCCGACTCGGCCCTGCACGAGGACGCGCCTGCCCAGGAGCGGGCGTCCGTAGCGACCGAGCGAGCGCCGCGTCACACGCCCGGCGATTCCGTCCGCGGGAAGCCCCCGGCTACGCTGGTACCGGCGCACGGCGCGCTGCGTTCCCGGGCCGTAGTATCCGTCGATCGTCCCGTTGTAGAACCACCGGGCCTGAAGCGCAACCTGGATCGCGGCAACGCGAGAGTTCCCGGCTGCCTGGGCCGGGGTGGCGACGAGGAGGGCGCCGAGAGCAAGCGCCAGCGCGATGAACGCCCTGGGATGCATCGGACCGAGAGATTTCGACCTGCTCCACGCCGCTCCTGCGGCGATCGAGGATCCCTTACAGAATCACCTCTGCGCCGCACCCGAACACGAGCGCAGGCTCGATTCCCTCGCGGTCGACTCCCCTGAGCGAGACGTGCGAGAGATCGACCTCGATTCCGGGCCATTCCTCGAGCCCCAGCGCCTTACCTCCTCCGGACGAGCCCGTCTCGAGGAGCGCCGCCGGGGACATGACATTCCGGCGCAGCTCCTGGCGGCGCCCGATGCCCTCAAGCTCCCGCAGCTCTTCCAGCGGGTCGATGCGAACGTTCGAGTCCGAGCCGATGCAAAGATCGATGTCACGTTCCCTGATCCTGCCGACGGGGGCGAAACCGTCGCCGAGGTTCGCCTCGGTTGTCGGGCACACGCAGATGCGCCCGCCCGTTTCCGCCAGGAGATCGAGCTCGGCGTCGTCCGCATGCGTTCCGTGCACGATTGTCGTCCGCGGTCCGAGACAGCCGGTTTCGGCGAGAAGCTGGACGGGTCGGAGCCCGTGCTCGGCCACACACTCTTGGATCTCGCGCGGCTGCTCGTCGGCATGGATATGGAGCACGAGCTCCTCACGCTCCGCATAGCGGCCGACCTCGCGGAGCCAGTCGGCCGGGCACGCGCGCACGGAATGGGGGGCCAGGCCGACGCGGGCTCCCTCGGCGCGGAGCTCCTCGACCTGCGCGAGGTAGGCAGCAGGAGACTCCTGGCGGAACCGCTCGATCCCACCGCGACCGTAGGCCGCCAGCAGGAGCACGAGCTCGACTCCCGCAGCACGGGCGGCTTCGACAGCCGCCTTCGCCTCGTCGAGGCCGACGTAGTGGAACTCGCCGACGGCCGTGTAGCCCGCGTCCCGCATCTCGCGAAAGGTGGCCTCGTAGTCGAGCCGGACCTGACCCGGCGTCAGACCACGGGCCAGTTCCAGCATGGTGTCGCGCCAGCCCCAGAAGTCTCCGCCCTCCGCTCGCCCTCGCAGCGCCCGCTGGAACGCGTGGCTATGGGCGTTCACGAAGCCGGGGAGCGCGAGCCGCTCGGGCATCGGGCGAGGCTACCATTCGCTCCCAATGCGCCCTTCCGCACCGACCCTGCGCAACTCTCACTGGAAAGGCCGCTGATGGCCGCACGGGCGATCTCCGCACCGCTCGCGAAGCTCCCGAACGCGCTCACCATCCTTCGCCTGGCGCTGATCCCGGTCTTCGTCGTTCTCGTGTTCGGGACGGACGGGGAGGGGAGCTACCTGGCTGCGGCGCTGTTCGCGTTCGCAGGCGCGACAGATCAGCTGGACGGTTGGCTAGCCCGCCGGTGGAACGTAGAGTCGACCTTCGGACGGCTTGCCGACCCGCTTGCCGACAGGCTCATGATCGACGCCGCGGCCATCCTTCTCTGGCTCGACGGGCGCCTGCCGTGGCCGGCACTGGCCGTGATCGTCGTCCGTGACGTGGCGCTCGTCGGCGGGTACGGCCTGGTCATGACGCGTGGGTACGAGCTCTCGGTGAGCTGGCTCGGCAAGGCGGGAACCTGGGTCCTCTATGCGGCTCTGACCGGGATGCTCGCCTCGGACGAGGGGACGACGTGGGCTTTGGCGCTCTTCTGGATTGGCCTGACCGTCGCAATGATCGCTGCCGTTCTTTACGCCGTCACGGCGCCCAGGAGCCTCGGCGGATGAAGGCCGTCGTTATGGCCGGCGGAGAGGGCACCCGCCTGCGCCCGCTCACGTCGAACCAGCCCAAGCCGATGGTGCCGATCGTCGGCAAGCCCTGCATGGAACACATCGTTGAGCTCCTGAAGCGGCACGGGTTCGAGGACATCGTCGTGACGGTCGCCTTCATGCCGCAGGTCATTCGCGGCTACTTCGGAGCGGGGGAGGCTCACGGCGTCCAGATCCGCTACTCGGTCGAGGAGTCGCCTGCCGGCACGGCCGGCTCGGTGAAGCTCGCCGAAGAGGCGCTAGACGAACCTTTCGTCGTCATCTCCGGGGATGCGCTTTGCGATATCGATCTCGGGGCGCTCGTCCGCTTCCACGAGGAAAAGGGTGCCGCGGTCACCATCGGCCTGAAGAGCGTCGAGAATCCGCTCGAATTCGGGATCGTCGTCACGGATGCGGACGGGCGGATCGAGCGCTTCCTCGAGAAGCCGTCGTGGGCCCAGGTCTTCACCGACACGATCAACACCGGCATCTACGTGATCGATCCCGAGGTCCTGCGCCACATCCCCCTCGATCGCCCGTACGACTTCTCGAAGGAGCTCTTCCCGCATCTGCTCGAGATGGGCCGGCCGCTCTACGGCTACGTGGCGGACGGCTACTGGCAGGACATCGGCAACCTGGATCAGTACCGGCAGGCAAACTTCGACGTTCTCGACGGGAAGGCGGACCTGAACGTCGAGGGCATCCGCCTCCGCGGCAACGTCTGGATCGGTGAGGGGGTCGACCTCGACGACCTGGAGTCCGTCGTGGGGCCGGCGTTCATCGGGAACTACTGCCACATCGCTGCACATGCGACCGTCGGTGCGTACTCGGTCCTCTCGTCGAGCGTCGTGCTACGCGAGCACGCTCGCACCTCCCGCTCCGTCATCGACGCGGGGACCTACATCGGCCGGAGCGCGCACGTTGAAGGGGCGGTCATAGGGCGGATGTGCGACATCCGGCCCCATGTCCGCCTGCACGAGGGCGTGGCAGTCGGCGACCAGTCGACGATCGGAGACCAGAGCGTCGTCCTGCCGGGCATCCGCATCTATCCGTTCAAGGAGGTGGAGTCCGGCACTCAGGTCGACCGCAACCTGATCTGGGAGGCGCGAGCCTCGAGCACGATCTTCGGCCGGGAGGGAATCTCGGGCTTGATCAACGTCGACCTGACGCCCGAGATCGCGCTTCGCCTCGGAATGGCGCTCGGCACGGTGCTGAAGCGGGGCGCGCGCGTCGTCACGAGCCGTGAGGCGCCGTCCGCGTGCCGCCTCCTCAGACGCGCCGTGCTGACCGGGATCAACGCGACCGGGGTGCATGTCGCGGATCTCCGGGTCATGCCCTCGGCGGTGACCCGCCACCTGCTGAAGAGCGAAGGGTTCGAAGCGGGCGTCCACGTTCGCCAGAGCGCGGTCGACCCGGAGGCGGTCACCCTCCAGATCTACGAGCCGCCCGGGGTCGAAGTGTCGAGCGGGTTCATGAAGGAAGTGGAGAAGCATTTCGGCCGCCAGGAGTTCCGTCGCAGCCCCTGGGACGGCGTCGGGGAGATCCGGTACCCGGCCAGGGCGTCTGAGAGCTATGCGCAGGACCTGCTCGCCACGCTCGACACGGATGCGATCCGCTCGCGTGGGTTTCGGATCGTGATCGGCTACTCGTACTCGTCGGCCTCGCTCGTCGTCCCGCTCGTCCTCGGCGACCTGGGCGTCGAGATCGTCGCAGCCCAGGCATATGTCCGTGAGCTCCGTACGTCGCCGGCCCGCGCCACCCTGGCCGAGTCGCTCGGCCAGGTGAAGCGGCTCGTTACTGCCGTCGGTGCCGACTTCGGCGTCGCCTTTGACGGTGCCGCAGAACGCATGTACCTCGTCGACGAGCGTGCGCGAGAAGTGGAGGTCGAGCAGGAGCTCCTGCTCTTCCTGAGCCTCATCACATCGAATGGGCGGAAGGGGCGCCTTGCCTTCCCGGTCACGGTCACGAGCCTCGTCGAGGAGATGGTGAAGGGCTCGGACCTCGAGATCGAGCGGACGCCTGCGTCCCTTGCAGCCCTGACGCGGGCCGCCGCAGAGGACGGCGTCGTCTTCGCCGGCTCTGCGGCCGGCGGCTTCGTCTTCCCCGAGTTCCTTCCAGCGTACGATGGCATTACGAGCCTCTGCAAGCTCCTGGAGCTTCTTGCCCCGGTGCGGAGGCCGCTCTCGGAGCTCGTTGACGAGCTGCCGAGGTCGCGAGTCGTTCACCGGCAGGTCCGCTGCCCCTTCTCACGCAAGGGGGCGGTGATGCGAATCCTCACAGACCAGGTGCGGGACAAGAAAGTGGACGTCACCGACGGCATCAAGGTGTACGAGGACGGAGGCTGGGCGCACGTGCTCCCGGACCCCACGGAAGCGCTGGTCCACGTCTACGCGGAGGGAGCGAGCGACGAGGACGCGGCCAGGCTGGAGGACGAGTACACGGCCCTGGTCGAGCGCATCATCGCCGGCTCGGACGAGGACGAGAATACCTAAACCCTCAAGTCAAGGTTGATAGATTGCCGGTCCGATGGTTTACTACAGGGAGCCCGTCCCCCCACCCAGAGACCGGAGGGCAGCGTGGAAGCTCTTCCCGACCTTGAGACCATTTCCGATACCGAGCTGCGCGACCTGATCGACCAGCTCGTGGAGGAGGAGAACCAGGTTTCGTACCGCCGCCGAATTCTCCACGGCAAAATCGACATCCTGAAAGCCGAGCTCCAGTCGCGGTTGCATCGACAGGTGGGCGAAGGCCATGGCCCGCTGTACGAGGTCGATGTCGAGAAGCTCGCGGCGATCCTCGCCTCGAAGGCGGCGCCTCCGAACCCGGACGAGTAGGGGTCGAGGTGACGCATGTGCACTGTCCCGAGTGCGGATTCCAGAACCCTGAGGCCGCCAACTACTGCTCGAAGTGCGGCGCGCTGCTCATCAAGGACGAGCCGGGAGGATCGACCACGATGACGTACGCGCCCGAGGACGCGGTCGACGAGGAAGGCGAGCCGCTCTCCGAGCTTCGGATCGAGGGAACAGCCCTCGTGGTCCGCTCGGGCGGCGGCCGCGCGGGCGAGACATTCCCGCTCGGAGGCGACCGGGTCGAGATCGGTCGGTCACCGGACGCCCCGGTCTTCCTCGACGACGTGACGGTCTCGCGCTCGCACGCCATGCTCGTTCGAGACGACGTCGGCTACACGATCGAGGACGCCGGCAGCCTAAACGGGACGTACGTGAACCGGCGCAGGGTCGAGAAGGCAAAGCTCGAAGATGGAGACGAGGTTCAGATCGGCAAGTATCGGCTGACCTTCCTGGAGCACTGATGGCGACGTCCACCTTTTCGCAGGAGACTCCC
>DATHAG010000095.1:0-7233 GCA_035296825.1 Gaiellaceae bacterium
ATCGATGAGCGCATCGCGCCCGAGCCCGGCGAGCACGTCATCGTCAAGAAGCGTGCCAGCGCATTCCACGGGACGCACCTGTCGAGCTTCCTCACGGCGGTCCGCGTCGACACGGTGATCATTACCGGCGTGACGATGGCCGGGTGCGTGCGGCACACGGCGGAGGACGCGATCGCCGAGGGCTTCCGTCCGATCGTCGTCCGCGAGTGCGTCGGCGACCGCGTCCCTGGTGTCGTCGAGTGGAACTTGTTCGACATCGACGCGAAGTTCGGGGACGTCGAGCCGCTCGAGCGCGTGCTCGAGTACCTGGAGGACGTCGCCCCTTTGCTGGAGGCCCGGCTGGAGGAAGCGCGGCGCGGCTAGCGCGACGGCCTTCCCGCCCGGCGGACGAGCGAGCGGAAGCACTAGGACAACTCGTGTTTTGCCTGTACTTATCTCAGGTCTTTGTTTGACTCCATGTCGAACCACATCGCGAAGAGCAAAAGCTGGGTGCCGGAGATGACCAGGAGAGCAACGAGGACGATCGTGGCCACGGTGATGTCGTTGCCGGCGAGACGGAGGGCTGTCTCCACGATTCCGAGGAGAAGCCCGACGCCGGCGAAGAGAAATCCGAGCGAATAGAAGAGAACGAGCGGGTGGAAGTCCCGGATGACGTACTTCTCCTTCAGGCGCCAGAAGAATCCCTTCATCAGCAGCCACGCGATCGTCGGCACGACGCGGCTCAGGCGGATGCCGCTCCGCTCGCCGATGCCGTAGATCGGCCGCGACGGGTAGTCACGAACCCGCCGGTTCCAGACGTTCAGATGCACGAGCATGTCGTTCGGGAAGCCGTACTTTCGGTAAATGCGCTCGAGGTCGAGCAGCTTCAGCGTCTCGAGATTCACGGCCGTGTAGCCGGACTGTGAGTCGGCGACGTGCCAGTAGCCGGAGGCGATCTTGGTCAGGAAGGAGAGGATCGCGTTACCGATATAGCGTGTACGGGGAATGAGCTTCCACGCCTGGCCGGTGAAGAGCCTGTTGGCCTTCGCGTAGTCGCACTCGCCCCGGGAGACCGCGGAGACGAGCGTCTCGAGGTCGTCGGGATCCATCTGTCCGTCGGCGGCCATCACGCTGGTGACGTCTATCTCCTCGGCGATCGCCCGCCTGTAACCGGAGACGATCGCCGCCCCGACCCCCTCGTTCCGCTCGTGCGGGATCACATCGACGCGGGGGTCGGCGCCGCGGGCACGCTCCGCCGTCCCGTCTTTCGAGCCGTCGTCGACGACGAAGATCCGGTCGACGAACGCCGGAATCGACGAGACCGTGGAGGCGATCAGCGCCTCCTCGTCATAAGCGGGGACGACCACCGCGACGCGCTTCCCACCGATCATCGGCCTACGCGGGCGTCGGAGTGCGGCGAGACGCGACCAGAGGCGTCCAGAGAAGGGCCAGCGCGATGCCGACGAGGAGCCCGATGACGGCGCCGGCCACGATCGAGCTCTTCGGGCTGCGGGCGGGCACCTTGGTGGCAACTGCCTTCGTCAGGACTCGTCCACGTTCGACCTGGCGGGCCAGCTCCAGCAGCTGACGCGTCTCCGCCTGCAGCTCCAGCAGCTGGCCGCGCTGCTGCTCGTAGAAGCTCAGCTGGGTGCTCAGGATCAGCCGCTCGACCTGCGAAAGTCCCTGGCCCGAGCTGACCGCGGCAGTGACCTCGCTGGTCTGGTTCTCGATCTGGGCAAGCTGGCGGGTCTGCGCCGCGAGAAGCTCCTCCTGCGCCTTGATCTTTACGTCGACGTACCCCGAGCTCTTGTCGACCACGATCTGGGCGATCAGATTGGCAGCCTCGGCGCTCTCGGCCCGCCAGGGCCCCCGAACGCCGATCTCGACGAGCTGCACCGTGGTCGTTGTCGTCCGGGTCTGCGTGGCCCCGACCTGCTTCGTCGAGATGCCCCGACGGAGCTGGCCCGGATCCACCCCCACCTTACGAGCAACCTCCTGCACAACCTCGTCGCTTCGCGCCACTTGACCCACGGTCGCGGGGTTCGTCGCAGGGCTTTGGATCGCCTGGTTCCCAGACGGCGAGAGCTGGTTTCCGGGGTAGACCGTCGCCCTGGCCTGAAAGACGTTCCCGCCCCCAAGCGACAGCAGATAGCCGATCAGTGCTCCCACCACGACCGCGGCCGCGACCAGCCACCAGCGCCGGAGAATCGTCTGGCCGACTCCGGCCAGGCTCACCTCGCGCTCGGCCTCTAGATCGGTGAGCGGGCGCGGCCGCTCTCGCGCAGGCTCTCTCTCCGGGCGCATAGCGGCCCGACTCTACCAGCGCCGCCTGCGACCGCTCGACCGCAGATCGGGCGCTCCCGCTGCAAACTAGAGTTCTGCGGATGGCGATCGAGGGGGCAACGGTAGAGCTCGTCGCCGCCCTCGGTGGAGCCGGGGCCGCAGCGGCTCTCCTCGGCCGGAGCACCTGGGTCGTCGTCCTAGGGCTCGCGGCGCTCGCCGTCACCGAGATCCTGCTCGGGCTCTCGCTCGTGACGCGGGCTGACCTCGAGCCCGCCTTCTCCTCCGCACTCCGGCTCGCCGCTGTCGCGCTCGCGGCAGGCGCCTTCCTCGCGGCTACGTTCGCCTTCTACCGCTTTCCGGCGTGGACGCCGGTCGCGCTGCTCGTGGTCGCGCCCTTCCGCGTGCCGGTGGGGTTTGCGGGAGACGACGTCCTTCTACTCTTGCCTCTCTATCTCGTGCTGGCGGCCGCCGTGCTCGCGTTCGGCGCGCGGGTCCTCGCCGGAGCGGAGCTGAAGCAGATCCCGCTCATCTTCGCGGGCCCGGCGGCCGCGTTCACGCTGCTCGCGGCAACATCCCTCTCCTGGTCGACCGACGCCCGCAACGGCACGATCGCGCTCGTCTTCTTCCTCCTTCCCTTCTCGGCCCTGGCAGCCGTGGTCGCGCGCTCGCCCTTCGAGCGCTGGACCCCCCGCGCTCTTGCGACCGCCCTCGTTTCGCTTGCCTGCGCGTTCACCGCCGTAGGGCTCTGGCAACTCAAGAGCGGTGAGCTCTTCTTCGCGCCGGATCTCGAGGTCGGCAACGCGTACACCACCTTCTTCCGGGTCACCTCCGTCTTCAAGGATCCAAGCATCTATGGGCGCCATCTCGCACTCGGAATCGTCGTGCTCGTCGCGGCGCTGTGGCTGGGGCGAATCGGCCTGCTCATCGGCAGCGCTCTTGTCGCTTTCATCTGGACCGGCCTCTATTTCTCCTACTCCCAGTCGAGCATGGTTGCCCTCGCGGCAGGAGTCCTCGCCGTGAGCCTCGTCGCCGCCGACGCCCGCAGCCGACGAGTCGTCCTGGCAGCGACGCTGGCGTTCGTCCTCCTCGCAGTCCCGGTGCTCCTGGCAACCGGGAAGGACGATAGCCTGCGACGGCTCACAAGCGGGAGGTCGGACCTCGTCGAGAACGCCGTCGACCTGATCCGGGAAAAGCCCCTTGCGGGAGTGGGAATCGGGGCCGAGGCGCGCGAGAGCAGGGAGCTTGCCCGGGCCAATGGTGATCGGATCGGCAAGCCTTCGCATACGACACCGCTGACCGTCACGGCTGAGCTCGGCGCCCTCGGCGTGCTCGCATACCTCGCATTTCTCGCAGGCGGTGCGGTGATGCTCATACGCACGTACCGCCGGCAGGACCGCGCGGTGGGGCTCACGCTAGCCGCGGCATTCCTCGTCCTCGTCGTCCACTCGCTCTTCTATAGCGGCTTCTTCGAGGATCCACTCATGTGGGGCACTCTCGCCACAGCGGCCGCGGCACTCCTCGCTCCGCTCGGTGTTGGCGCTCCGAGCCCGGCGGCCCGCCCGACCGGGCTCGGACGGCCGGCGGTGGCAGGCCAGCAGAGCAAGGGGGTCGTCTAGGAGGCTGGCGGCGCGACCCGGCCGAAGCCGCTGGCATACTCGGGCAAGGGTCCGCCCCCAGCCCGTTTCTCCTATGCGCAAGAAAATCATCCTCGCCGCGGCTGCGCTCGTCCTGCTCTTGGCCGGCATCGCGGTCGCGGCGGTCCTGCGAGCCAACGACCGGCCGTCCGGCGGGCTGGACACCAATCTCGAGGGAGTCTCGGTCTCGACCGCAAGCGAAACGGCGCCCGAAGAAGACGAGACGACGGCAGAGACGACCACCGAGGAGCAGTCCGCGGAAGAGAAGCCCGAAGACGAGGGACCCTGCTGGCTCACCTTCGGAGGGAACCCACAGCGGACCTTCGCCCGCACCGAGCTCAGACTAGGCAAGCCGGTACGCCGAACGACCTGGGCCCGAGGGATGAAAGACCTCATGGAGTACCCGCCCAGCTTCTGCGACGGGAAGCTCTACGTAAACCTCGAGCGCGGCAAGACGGTCGCCCTCGATGCGAAGACCGGCCGGATCATCTGGTCCAGGAAAGCCGCTAACTTCACGGCCTCGACCCCGGCGATCGCGGGCCCCATCCTGGTCGTCAGCTCCCACGACGGCAGCGTCTCCGGCCTCGCCCGCTCGAACGGAAAGCGCCTCTGGCGCGTCCAGACCGCCGGCAAGGTGGAATCCTCACCGGTCGTCCTCGACGACAAGGCGTACTTCGCCTCGACGGATGGTCGAGTCTTCGCGGTGAACGTCAAGACGGGCGCGATTCGCTGGGCCTACAACGCTGGCGGGCGGATGAACTCGAGCCCCTCGGTCTACGGCAACCGGCTGTGCGTCAGCACCTATACGGGAGCCGTCTTCTGCCTCCGCCGGGACAATGGACAGAAACTCTGGAGCACATACGTGAAGCGGGACGTCCTGCGGTACGAGAGCTTCTACGCGAGCGCATCGACAGACGGAGCCCGCCTCTACACGACGTCGCGGGCAGGAAAAGTCGTGGCCTTCTCGGCACGGACGGGCCGGGTGGTTTGGACGCAGAAGATGGGGCCGCTCGGATACGCGACACCCGCGATCGCGTACGGCCGGGTCTATGTGGGCTCGTACGACGGGATCATGCGTGCGTATCGCGCCACCGACGGCGCCGTCATGTGGCGCCGCTTCGTAGGTGGCCGGATCCATGCGCCGGCGCTGATCGTCGGCAACCTCGTGCTTTTCTCGACGCTGGACGGAAAGACGTACGCGCTCCGGGCGTCGGACGGACAGCAGGTGTGGCGCTTCAACGCGGGCGAATACGCAGTCGGCATCGCCACGAACAGGCATTACTACCTCTCCCTGAACGGGCTTCTGCTGGCCATCCGGGGTGAGAACTCGCCGAAAGACGAGAAGGCCGGCTCGGGCTAGGAGTAGCCGAAGCAAGTGCGCCGACGGGCCGCGCTGCTCCGTCCCCGATGCGCCTCAGTCGTCGCTCGGTGATCGCTCCGAGCCAGAGACGTACGACCAATTACCCTAGGACCGGGTGCCGCGAGCGCCAGAGGGGCGAGCGACGCAACCCATAGCTGACCGCCCTGTAAGCAGCTGTCCGGGCGCGGTAGGACACGAGCTTCGCTCTCGAGGCTGCGGTCGGCTTCCCCGGGGTCGCGAGCTCGTAGCCCAGGGTTTGCAGCAGCTCTCCGGCCACCGCCTCGAATCTCTGGACGTCGTCTCCGACAAGATCCCGGCGCCAGTTCCGGAGCCCAGGTGTGGGAGGCCGGCCGAGGCTCTGCTGGTGCGGCTTGCCCGTGAGGTCGACCTGACCCGCGTAGCCAAGCATCGCAGGGTCGTATGTGAGTCCTGCGAACTCGGTGATTTCCTGTAGGTGCCGTTCCGGGCTTTCGACGAGGTCCTCATAGCGCACCTCCAGGTAGCGGCTCGCACCCACTCGACCACCCAGGGCCTGGGCCGCTTCGACTTCGGTCCGCCACTGGCAGGCGAAGTCCACGGCGGAAGTCGGATGTGCCCATGTCTTCGTGACGACCCCGTCCGGCATCTGGAGGAACGAGAGGGCGGCGTCGCGGCCGTCTCGGATCAGGTGGACGTACCTGGCCTCCGGGAAGAGACGCTCGAGGAGCCCGAGATGCCGCATGTACATCGGCGTCTTGTCACCCCAGCGCGACTTCCCGTGCGTGGCCGCATAGCTCTCGTAGACGGCCCCGATCGCGTCGCCGACGAACATGGCGGGGCGAAGGCGGCGGCGGACGTCCTCCGCGTCGACCCCCCACTCGAGCAGGGTCGGGATGCGCCGCAAATCGTCGACGAACGCTTCCGGGTCGACGTTCCCCGTATGCCTGTCCGCGAGCTGTGGGATGAAGTAGGACTCGTCCGGCACTGCGAGCTCCGAGTTTCGATCGAGCATCACTCGCAGAAGCGTGGTGCCTGACCGGCGGACGCCGAGAATCAAAAGAGGCGCGCCCATCATGCGGCGGGCGCAACGAGGGACGTTTGCTCCTGCGGGACCGGCACCGCGACACACCGTACAGCCGCGCCCATCGGAACTGATCGACATATCTCATGTCGCCTATCTTGACAACCACGCCGGACGGCGCTATCTTCTTTTCTGTTTACGAAAGAGACAACGGAGGAGACAGCATGGGCAAGCACTGTCTGCTGCTGCCGGTCCTCCTCGCGTTCCTGGCCGGCGCGTCGCCCGCGCACGCCTGGACCTGGCCTGCGAGCGGGCCGGTGTTGCAGCACTTCGGTTACGGCGGGGAGCCGTACGCCGCGGGTCAGCATCGGGGCGCCGACGTCGGCGGGTCCGCGGGAGAGCCTGTGCTCGCCCCGGCGGCAGGCAGCGTCACGTTCGCCGGCACGGTGCCTAGCGGCGGTCGCACGATCACGATTCGAACACCCGACGGGCTCGCGGTAACCCTCCTCCATCTCGGGACGATCACGGAGGTCGAGGGCGCGTCAGTCGCCGAGGGCGCACAGGTGGGCACCCTCGGCTCGAGCGGGGTGAGCGAATGGGCCCAGCCCTACGTACACCTCGGCATTCGCAAGGCTTCGGACGAAGCCGGCTACCTGGACCCCGAGAGCTTTCTGCCACCTCGTGCCTCCGCCAGCGCGACCGCTGCGGACGTCGAGGCCGCCGAGCCCACGCCCTCCGAAGCCACCGCGGCTGACCAAGCCGAGCCTTCTGGCCAGGCGTCTCCGCAGGCTCCGACGCCCGTGTCCGAGCCTGCGGGTGGGCAGAGCCCCGCCGGCACACACGCGCCGGCGCCTGGGGCGGTTACCTCGCCATCCTCGTCGTCGAACGTGGGTGGTTTCCATGTGCCAGAGCCCGGTGCCCGCGAGCCCACCGTGGCCCGCACCCCAGAGACGAGCGTGTGGTCCCAAGCGGGTTCT
>DATHAG010000096.1:0-14720 GCA_035296825.1 Gaiellaceae bacterium
CGCCGTACCGTGCAGGTCGCACTGGACCTGCATCAGGCCACCGCTTGGCGGATGGAGATGCGCATCCTGGAAGCCGGGCAAGAGCATGCGGCCACACAGGTCGACCACGTGCGTCTCGGACCCGCGCAATGCCTCGACTTCTGCGCTCGACCCGACCGCGGTGATGCGCCCCGCGCGAACGGCAACCGCCTCGAACCAGCTCCGGGCGGCGTCGATCGTGTAGACGCGTCCGCGGGTGAGGACTAGATCGGGCGCTCCGTTCGTGGTCACGGGGCGACCCTCTCCGACAGGCGCCTTCTCGTGCAAGCGGGAACCGACCCTCTAGGCATCCGTTCGCTCAGGGTCTACCCTGCCCGTAATTCGAGAAGGAGGAGCGATGCGAAAGTTCATGATGTGCATCGCCCTTGCCGCACTTTTCGGCGCGACCGTCCCGGCGCTCGCCGCAGCCGAGCCAGGGACCTTCGCGACCGCGCGCAAGGGCGCCCTCGACGTGACGAGCAGCATCTTCGTCACGTCAAGGGCGGTCGACCAGTTCGGCGGTTGGACCGACGAGACCAAGGCGTGCACGGCATTCCGTACTCTCAGGGTTACGACCGAGATCTTCCGCACGCGGCCAGACGGGACCGGGCAGCACCGGATCAAAGTTCGGCAGGCCCCTGTGATGAACTGTGCCGAGGGTGGTCCGAACCTCGGCTTCAGCAGGACGGCAGCGTCGGTCGGCTTGTCGTGCCCCGACGGGCGCTGGAAGCCCGGGCGCTATGACTTCGTCACGCGCACGAAACACCTTGCGAGCGGGCTCGTCGCGCTCGGGACCCTGAGCTGGATCAGACGGGGGACGTGCTAGAGGTCGCGTCTCGCGAACCCGAGTAGGGCAAGGCCTACGAGGGCGGCCAGGTAGGCGAATGCGTAGGGCCAAAGCAAGTCCCCGCCTGCCTGGGCGCCCCCGAAGGGCCCCAGCTGGAGCGCCACCCTGGTCAGGCCGAAGCTGTCGGCGCTGATCGCGTTCAGCGCGTCCTGGTAAAGCGCCTCGAACGGTAGGAGCCAGGAAGAGACGGTGGCGACGCGCTCGAGCGTGTGCGAGTTGAGTGCCTCGCCGATCTGCCCCAGGAGCCCTGCGACGAGCCCCGCCCCGAACGCCATGAAGACCGCGATGCCGTTCGCGGTCGCCGACAGGAAGACCGAGCCGAGGAGCGAGAGTGCGGCGACGATCACCACCCCGCCTGCGAGCGCAAGCGCGGGGATGACGACGCGATCGGGCCACCAGCCGCCGGTCCAGTAGGTGATTAGGAGCGCGGCCGTGTAGACGAGACACACGTACACGGCGCAGACGACGCCTGCGGCCAGCAGCCGCGAAAGGAGGAAGGTAGCCCGTCCGACCGGGCGGACGACGAGAGGTTGCAAGAGGCCGCGCTCGGCGTCGCCCCGGACGACGCCGAGTGTCAAGAAGATCCCGAGGACGGCACCGAGGAAGAGCGTTCCGAACATCGAGAGCCCGAAAAGCGTCGCCCCTGCGAGGGTGGTTGCGTCGAGCCCGGCCGTGACGCCGCCCGCAAAGTCCTCCACGTCCTTGAACGCCTGGCGTGTGCCCAGCGCATAGAGGCTGAGAAACGCGATCGTGAGGATGAGAACGACGAGGAAAACGCGGCGTCTGAGGCTCTCGCGAAGCGTGTAGCCGACAATCGTCGCGACTGCGCTCATCCTCCCGCCTCCTCGATCGCCTCGATGTACGTCTCCTCGAGTGACGCCGTCACCACGCGGACGCCGTAGATCCGCTCGCCCGCAGCCACGAGCTCGGCAACCAGGCGTGGAGCCTCCTCGCGACCCGCGCCGGGAAAGCGCCTGACGCCCTTCGCTGTCTCGATCTCGATCACGCCCGGCTCGGCCAGGTCCTCGGGCCGTCCCGCCGCAACCACGCTTCCCCGGCGCAGGATCACGACCCGGTCGCAGACAAGCTCGACCTCACTCAGAAGGTGCGAGTTCAAAAGAACGGATACGCCGCGACGGCGCAGCTCCTCGAGCAGACCGCGCACCGTACGCCTGCCAACGGGATCGAGCGCGCTCGTCGGCTCGTCGAGGAGGAGGAGGCGGGGCGAACCGACCAGGGCCTGGGCGATTCCGAGGCGCTGCTGCATCCCCTTCGACATTGCGTCGACGTTCCGCTCGCCCGCGTCCGTCAGGGCCACGAGCTCGAGGAGCTCCGCGCGCTCTTGGGCGCCGCCCTCCGAGCCCGCCAGGCGCTGGTGGAGCTGGAGCACTTCGTTCGCGCTGGCCCAGCCGGGGAACCGAAAGAGCTCGGCGAGATAGCCGAGCGAGGCCCGCGCCGCCCGGGAGCCTGCCGGGGCGCCGCAGATCTCAGCGGAGCCGGACGAGGGTCGAACCAGCCCGCACGCGATCTTCACGAGCGTCGACTTGCCGGCACCGTTCGGCCCGAGCAGCCCGACGAGCTCGCCCTCGCGGATCTCGAGGTCGACTCCGCCGAGTGCCTCGATCGTCCCGTATCGCTTGGCCAGCCCGCGGGCGGCGAACGCGAGAGCCATTGGCGTCTAGGGTAATTGGCCGTGGAGGACGCCGTTCGCAGGAGGATCCGCGGGCTCGGCTTCGGCGAGGAGGAGACCGAGGTACTGGCCGGGCACTTCCTGGACGCGGAGGCGCGAGGGCGCACGGGGCACGGCCTCACCCGCGTGGACTGGCTCTCGACGCTGCCGGAGCTTCGCCCGGAAGCGGAGCCGAAGCGGCTGGTGGCGGAGGCCGGTTACGAACGCTGGGACGGCAACGGCGCACTCGGGTACCTGACGCTCGACGCGGTCGTTCGAAGCCAGCTCGAATCGCCGCCCGAGCGGGCGCGCCTCGTAGTCGCTTCGCATTGCTTCCCGACCGGTGTCCTCGGGTACTGGACGCGCCGGCTTGCGGAGGCCGGGCTCGTCGCAGCCCTGGCGGCCACGTCGCCGGCGCGGCTCGCCTCCCCGGGCGGCGGAGCTCCCCTCGCGGGGACGAACCCGCTTTCGATCGCGGTTCCGAGCTCCGACGGGCGCCCCGTGGTGGCCGACGTCTCGATGGGGCAGGTCACCCACGGCGACGTACTGGCAGGGACGGCGACTCCCGAGGAGCTCGTCCCTTTCGGCGGGGACCAGGCGCACAAGGCATTTGCCCTCGCGGTCGGGCTTCAGCTCTTCGTGGACGCGCTTGCGGGCCAAGGGTACGGCGCGGTGCTCGTCGTCGCCCGGCCCGAGGCCGATCCCGTTCCGGCGCTTCGGAAGCTCGCGGACGGAGTCAGACTCCCGGGCGACCGCTAGCCTGGCGGAGCTGGGCGAGGACGACGGGATCGACTTGCTCGACGCCGGTCACCCGGTCCTCCAAGTTCGCCGTACCAGCCCAATTGTTGAACGACTTCTCCAGGCTCGGGTCGGCATACCCCAGGGCGGCCAGGCTGGCCCGAATCTCTTCGGCAAGCGCATCGTCCACGGGGAGCCATTCGTCGGCCGGCGTCTTACCGAACAGGAGCTGGTGCATACCGTAGAGCCGCTTGAGTTCGGCCACGGGCTCGGGGTGATCGTCGACTCGCAGGTCCACGAGAACGTCGTCCATGCCCCCGTAGCCACCGTCCTTTTGAACGACGAGGAGCCCCGACGCCTGCTGGCCCCGCCGGTCGCCGCCGGCGAGCTGGGCCTCAGCGAGCGCGTCGAGGAGCCTTTCCGCGAGCGGCCGACCAGCGTCCGCCATGAAGCCCTGTACGAGGCCGGCCACGGTCTTCTCCGACACCAGGATGTTTCCTTGGGCCGCGTACCCGGGGCCGGTTTTTCCGCCGGCCCAGTCGAGGCATGCATTCCCCGTGTACGTCGCAGCCCGGCCTTGGCCGTCCACGACGCCGACCTGGCGATCGTCCCGCCCTTCGTCGGCCTCCACGAGCGCCGCGATCGTCTCGTCGGCGGAGCGCCCGTCGCGGAGGAGCGCGAGTCCGTCGGGTCCGTAGCGCGGGTTGGCGAGGGCCTGGGTCGCGACGGCGCCGACGCCCGGCTCGGCCCAGGGAACGATCGACCCGGCGGCGAGGAACTTCGACTGGACTCCGACGCCCCACTCCCCTCGTTCGAGGTCGCAGGCAGCGATCGAGTACGTCGAGACGAGGGCTGAGCTACCCATACTTCAGGCGCCGCAGATCGAGCTCCTGCAAGTCTCCGCGTCCGGGCGGGACGAGCGCGCATGCGACTTCCGGGTGCTCGAGCGCTGCCGCCACCTCCTGGGCGTCTGCGGCTCGAACGACCACCGGCGTTCCGCGGAGGTGCGCCGCGTGGAGCGCCTCCAGATCGCCGATCTTCTCGAGGACGAGCGCCTCGATGTCGCTTTCGCCGATCCGGATGTGATGCTCGTCGAGTGCCTCGACCTCGTCTCCTTCGACGGCGATCTCGGGCACGCGGACACCCGTCGCACCCAGCCAGCGTGTGCGCACTAGACCGTCACCGTTTCGCCGGGCTCCGGCGATACCACCTCGGTTTCGACACCCGCTGCACGCAGGTTCTCCCGCAGCTCGTCCGGGTTCCCGGCCAGGAGGCCGAACGTGCCGTAGTGGGCCGGAATGCACTTTTGAACCCCGAGCAGCTCGAGTGCGACCGCAGCCTCGCGCGGATCCATCGTGTAGTGCCCGCCGATCGGGAGGATCGCCACATCCGGGCGGTAGGTTCGCCCGATCAGCTGCATGTCACCGAAGACGCAGGTGTCGCCGGCGATGTAGATGGTCGTTCCGTTTTCGAACGTGATCACGTAGCCGGCGGCCTCACCGACGTAGCTTCCGTCCTGGCAGCTGGAGGAGTGCTTGGCGTCGGTCATCGTGAACTTCGTTCCGTCGGCGTCGACCGTGCCGCCTTTGTTGATGGCACTGGACATGTCCTCGGCGACCCCCTGACCGGTCAGCCAGCCGCGGAGCTCGACCATCGCGATCACACGTGGTGAGAATTTCTTGGCGAGCTCCACGGTTTCGCCCACGTGGTCGTCGTGGCCGTGCGTGAGCGCGATCACGTCGATGCGCTCCGGTTCGTGCTCACCCTCCGGGCACTTCGGGTTGCCGAGCCACGGATCGACGTAGATTCGCTTGCCGCCCGGCGTGTCGATTCGAAAGGTCGCGTGGCCGAGCCAGGTCACGGGCACGTCCGGCATTCATCCTCCTTGGTCGCGGAAACGGGGTGAGGGTAGACGAAGGAACTCTCCCACAGGCGCCGAAACCGGACGGGATGGAGCGGGGGAGCGCAGCGAGCGCGATGGCAGTCGAGCTGACTGCCGGCCTCCTCCTCGCAACCGCGGTCTCGGACGCGCTCGGGTTTGCATCGGTCTCATTTCTACTCCTGCTCGTCGGTGTGCCCGTTTGCGCCACCGCGGGGCTCGTGTGCCTGGCACGTCGCGTGGAGGCAGACCGGGACCCGCTCGGGACGCTTCAGTCCGCGCTGGCGGGAATTCTCCTCACCCTCTTCATTGTCGGCGCGGCGGCTCGCGCACCGATGACCGCGGAGGGCATCCCCGCGTTCGGGAGCGGCGCCCTAGCGCTCGCGTTGCTCGTGCTGCTCTGTCAGGCGCTCGTCGCTCTCGCCGCTAGACCTCTTCGCGGGTAGACGGCGCAGGACGAACGCGGCGACCGGCCGCTCCTTGCCCTTCACCTCCAGGTTTCCGATCTGCTCTACCTCGATCGCGCCTGGAAGGCGCTCCCGCGTTGCGGCGCCGATCACCACCTCGCCGGGCCGGGCCTGTCCTTCGAGGCGCGACGCAAGGTTCACCGTGTCCCCGACGACCGTGAAGCCGCGTCCGCCTTCCGCTCCCAGGAGCCCAACGCTCGCTTCGCCGGTGTTGATCCCGACGCGGAATCGAGGCCAGTCAGGATGGCGGTCTCGGATCCGCTCGGTCTCCCGCTGGAGCGCGAGCCCTGCCAGGGCGGCGCGCTCGGGATGGTCCGGTTGGTCGCGCCGCGTGTTGAAGGTGACCATGATCGCGTCGCCGATCAGCTTGTCCACCTCGCCCCCGTGCTCGCCCGCGACCAGCGGAACCACTGTCTCGAAGTACTCGTTCAGCATCCGCTGCACTTCGCCCGGCCCTACCTGCTCGGAGAAGGTCGTGAAGCCCTGGAGGTCGGCGAAGAGGACGCTCACCTCGCGGACCGACCCGCGAGTCTCCTCGAGGTAGAGGTCGCTGAAGCGCTCCTCGTGCCACTGGCGCCGGGCTGCGTACCCCACGAGCCCGAAGGCCATCAGCATGAGCAGATGCCATTCCCACCAGGTTGCGTGCCAATTGCGTGAGAAGGCGATCGCAAGCATGGCCTCGGCGAGCAGGGCAAAGGCGGTGACGACGGCGGCGGGTAGGAGACGGCGGCGGGCACGCCACACCTCCATGTAGCGGGCCGCGGCATAGCCGTAGAGGAGGACACCCACCGAGGCGAGAGCGATCAGCGGTGGGCTCCCGACCTCGGCCGGAAGCTCGCGGTCGAGCGGCGGCAGCGACGTCAGGGACCAGATCGCCCAAACGACGAGGCAAACGATGATCAGACCTCGCAGGGGCTGGAGGCGGCGTAGGTCTGTTACGCCGACCCGGGCGGAGAAGGCGGCGAGGGCACCCGCGGCCAGGAGGCCGACCGGCGTGGCGATCACGAAGCCGGCGTTCTTCCCATCCAGGAGAACAGCGGGCGTCGCGAGTGCGTGCATGCCGAGGAACCCGGCGCTCGCGAGAAACGCGAGCGAGATCAAGAAGAGGCGGGAGTCGCCTCGGCGCCGAGCGGCTTCGCCAGTTGCATACGCAAGAACGCCGTTGATCGCAGCGGCGGCGAGTACGAGCCAGAAATGACCGGGGTGATTCTCCCAGATGACGTCGAGTCGCGGTACTGCGAGCAAGACCCAGAGCCCAACGACCGGCAGCGCGACGAGGAGTGCCCAGACCGCGAGCCGCCGCGACGACGGGGTCAACCGAGCGCCCGCTTGACAAGACTTTCGAGCTGGGCGCGGTAGCTTTCGCTCTGGAAGTCGTGCAAGGGGTGGGGCGGGCAGACATCCTCGTGCAGCTCACCGCCGGCACGGAGGTAGAGAGCCGGGTAGATCCGCGCCTGGTCGTCCATCTCGACGGAGACTGCGAGCGCGTTCCCTTCGCCCTCGTCGAGGAAGGCGGCGAGCGGCTGAATCCCGTCGTCGGTCGGGCCCGCTTCCGGGTCGAGCCCAACCACTCGCGCGAGATATGACTTCTGCGTCCAGAGCTCGGGCGCACGGGTCAGCTCCGAGGCGAGGAAGGGGACGATCTCGTCGCGTTCGAGTGCCGATCGTTGAGCGGGCTGGCCGAAGTGCTTCTCCGCGATGCGCCGCGCGAGGAGCCTCGCGTTGTAGCGGAAGCCGCTCACGGTGCCCGACGCGCTTCCGATCCCGTGCTTGCGGAGCCCGGCGGCCGCCTGGGTTGCGTTGCCTGCGAAGTAGATGCCCGGGACGCTCGCGCTCTCCCAATGATGCGTCTGCGCCGGCAGCGTGCCCTGTTTGACCGTCGAGCAGCCGAGGTCCGGGAGATCTCGCAGAGGGGTGCAGAAACCCGTCGCCGCAATGGCGATCTCAGCGTCGATCTCCAGCGCACCCGGATGTGTCGTCCCGTTCGCGACGATCCTGTAGCCGGTCGGCGTCTTGTCGATCCGCTCGATCGCAGCGTCGAGGGCGAACGTGCCCCCGCCCCAGGAATGGTCCTCGTAGGGCTGGAGGTAGCGGACGCGAACCGTGGAGACAGCCAGGACGTCCGCGGCGACGGGCCGCGGCGACACCAGGAGAACCTGCTTCGCCCACGGCACCATCCCGTCGGCGATCTCGAACCCCGAGTTCCGCTTGCCAATCACGACGACGCGCTTTCCTTCGTAGTCGCGGGGCTTCCCTGTCTCGACGTAGTGCGGGACGTCCTCGATGCCCGGAATCGGCATCTTCAGGGGGTCGGTGACGCCGATCGCGAACACGGCCACCTTGCACCGGTACTCCCCGTCGGACGTGACCAGGACGAACCCGTCCTTCTCACGGCGGGTGGACTCCCAGCGGCAGCCGTAGCGGACAGGCACTCCGGCCCGGTCGGCGAACGCCGCAAGCCCCTGCTCCATCTCCGGACGCGACGGAACCATCCACGTCCGGTCCATGAACTCGGCGACGAGAGCCTGCTCACTTCTCTGCTCCCCGAGCAAGCTGTTGTGGTCGTACCACTCGTAGGGGCGAGTTCCCCGCTCGACGGGTGCGTCGGGCTTCGTCCAGGAAAGGAGCCGCTGGTAGATCGGCCACTTCCGGAACATTCCGCCCGGGGAGTCGTCCTGCGAGACGACCGCGTGCTCGATGCCGAGCCGCCTCAGGCAGTAGCTCGTCTGCAGCCCGCCGGGGCCGCTTCCCACCACGACGACGGGATACTCGCCGGGAGGGAAGGGCCGCTCGTCTAGCTCAGCCACGCGAGGGTGGTCCGGAGGCGCCACGTGACAGACAGGAGCATCTGGAGCATGACCTCGGGGTGTGCGAGCAGGAACGTGCGGAGCTGGGGGCCCGGGATGACGAGGCAGCGGAGCGTCGTTTTCGCGACGATGTCGCTCGTCGGGGACTCGCCGAGCAGGATGGAGACCTCGCCGAAGAACTCGCCACGCTGGAGGCTCGCTCGCTCCTGCCCGTTCAGGACGAGGCCGGCCTCTCCCTCGAGGATCACGTAGACATTCGAGCCGGAGAGGCCCTGCCGGAGGACCCGCTGGCCCGCGGGGATGACCTCCTCGTCGAACGTGTGCGCGATCTCCTCGAGCTCGGGTCGGCCGAGATCGGAGAAGAGGCGCAGCCCCGCGAGGGTCGAGGCTAGATCGGCGTCTACACTCATGCGCGCCCCTCGCCGGCGGAGGCTCCCGCCGGGCGGAGCCCGGCTCCGCCGCCGTCTGCCACCGCTGGCGGCACGGGGCTCTCCGGGCCCGTATTACTCATACTGTGACCTCCGGCCCCCGCACCCCCAGCGGCGCCCGAGGAACGTGCGAAGCGTCGGGGTTGAAGCCAGGGCGTCTCCACGCGTAGAGGCTAACGCGGCGACGCCCGGGTGCGCAACGAGCGCGCTACCCGGCGAGCTCCCGGGCGGCGAAGAAGATCGCCTCCGAGAAGGTGGGGTAGGGCTGGATCGTGTCCACGAGCACGTCGAGTGGTACTTCGGCGCGAATCGCCAGGGTCAGCTGCCCCAGCCACTCGCCGGCCTCGGGGCCCACGGCGACGGCTCCTGCGAGGACCCGACGCTCCGGCTTGGCGAAAAGCTTCACGAACCCGGACCGCTTCGGCCGCTCGTAGGTCGACGTCCGGGAAGTCTTGTCGACGGCCCTGGACGCCGTGACGAGGCCTTCCGACGTCGTATCCCCGGCGGACGCCACCTGTGGGTCCGTGAACACGACCGCAGGAATGGCGCGATAGTCGGCCCGCGCCTCCTTCCCTGCGACATCGCGGGCTGCGACCCGCCCCTGGTACTTCCCGACGTGCGTGAAGAGCGCCACCCCGCACACGTCGCCGATCGCCCAGACGTTCTCGCCCGCGCGCATCCGCTCGTCCACCTTGATGCCGGACTTCTCGATCTGGAGCCCGAGCGGCTCGAGTCCCTCAATCCGTGGCTTTCGGCCCGTTGCTACGAGCAGGCGCTCCGCCTCGAGCGGCTCGGCGTCCGGCAGCTTGACGCGGAACCGTTGGCCGCTCTGGGTGCAGGCGATCTGCTCGGTGTCGGCGCATAGATGGACCCCGATCTCTTCCTCTCGGAATGCCTCGACCAAAAGCGCGCTCGCCTCGGGGTCCTCCCGCGGGAGGAGTCGCTCCGACACGTGCACGAGGTCGACGTCGGCACCCAGGCGGCGGTACGCCTGGGAGAGCTCGCACCCGACGGCTCCCCCGCCGATCACGACGAGGCTCGCCGGCACCTCCTTGGCTCCGGTCGCCTCGCGGTTCGTCCAGTAATCGAGCTTGTCGAGCCCTGGAATGGGAGGCGCTGCGGAGCTCGAGCCCGTCGCAATTACGAGCTTGTCGTACGGAAGCTCGCGGCCCGCGGCCTCGACGATGCCGGGCTTGCGCACGGTGCCGCTGGCACGGACGAGCTCGATCCGTCGCTCCTTCAGCCAGGTTTCCTGGCTCGAGTCGTCGTAGTCCCCGACGACCTGGTCGCGCCACCAAAGGACCCGGTCCGCGGCGAGGTCGCCGTCGAGTGCCTCCGCTGCCCCGGGAGCGCGCTTCGCCGCCGCCACGAGCTCCGGTGACCGGAGCAGCGTCTTCGAGGGCATGCACGCCCAGTACGAGCATTCGCCGCCGACGAGCTCCTGCTCTACCAGCGTGATCTCGACGTCGGGGTCGAGCTTGCGGAGCGCCGCGACGAACGCCTGCGCGGTCGAACCCCCTCCCAGGACGACGACGCGCTCGGCCATCAGAACGGGAACCGCAGGAACTCGACGCTGTCGCGGGCGAGGTCGATCAGCGGGCCCGCTGCGAAGAACGTCCCCACCGTGACGGCGAGCGCCGCCGCGACGGCGGTCGTGAGCGCGGGGTCGCGAGGCGGCGAGCCTCCCGCGGGTGCGAGGCGAAGGTCTCCGGGGCTCACGTATATGGCGCGAACGACTCCTAGGTAGTAGTAGATCGAGACCACAGTGGCGACGACGCCGGCGATCGCCAGCCAGGCCCAGCCTCGCTCGACGGCCGCAGAGAACGCGTAAAACTTCCCCAGGAAGAGCCCGGCGGGCGGCAGGCCGATGAAGCCGAACATGAAGATCGCCATCGCGAGCCCGTGGAAAGGCCGCTCCCAGCCCATGCCGGCCAGGTCGGAGACTGCCACCGGTCGGGCCAGCTCTCGCTCACGGGCCGCGACGATGGCGAACGAGCCGACGCTCATGGCTGCGTACGACATCAGGTAGTAGAGAAGCGCCCGGCCCCCCAGCGGCGTGCCGACGGCGATCGGGATCAGGAGGAAGCCGGCATGCGAGACGCTCGAGTACGCGAGCAGCCGTTTGACGTCCGTCTGGACGAGGGCGGCGAGGTTTCCCCAGGCGAGCGAGATGCAGGCGATGGCAGCGAGGGAAAGCGTCCAGAGCTCCTCCTCGCTCCCGAAGGCCGTGGTCAGTAAGCGCAGCGTGAGGACGAGCCCGGCCACCTTCGTCGCCGCGGACATGAACGCGGTCACCGGGGTGGGAGCGCCCTCGTACACGTCCGGCGTCCACATGTGGAACGGCGCGGCCGAGACCTTGAAGGCGAGACCGACCAGGAGCATTGCTAGTCCGGTCACGAGCAGGAAGCGGTCGCCGCCCGCCGCGGCGCGCTCGATCTCCGCGAACCCGATTTCGCCGGTCGCGCCGTAGACGAGTGCGCTTCCGAAGAGGAGGATCGCCGACCCGAAGCTGCCTACGATCAGGTACTTGAGCCCGGCCTCGAGGGAGCCGAGACGGTCAACTGCGACCGCGCACATGATGTAGAGCGAGATCGAGAACCACTCGAGTCCAAGGAAGAGCGTCATGAGGCTGTTCGCCGAGACGAAGAAGCACATGCCGCCGACGGCGGACAGGAGCAGGGTGTAGTAGTCCCCGATCCCCTCACGGCGGCCCGGCTCCCGGTACGAGATACCGATCGCGAGGAGCCCGGAGGCGGCGAGGATCACCTGCGCGAGCTCGGCGAGCCGATCGCGCCTGAGCGCATCGGCGAGGATCCCGCGTCCCGAGTCGTCGTGCGCGAAGAGGATCGCTGCCGCGACGCCGGCCGCGATCAGAGCGGCAGCCGCAATGAACGCCGAAAAGCCGCGCCGCACGCCGACCGGGAGGAAAAGGGGGACGAGCATCGTGATTGCCGCGCCGCCGAGCAGCACTAGGACGGGCGAGAGTGCCGCCCAGTCGATGTCCGGCTTGACGAAGGTCTCCATCTACTCAGAGAACCTCGTCGTCACGGCCTGGCGGGGCTGCCCGCCGAAGATGCGGTCGGTGATGCCGGCTGGCCACAGCGAGAGCGCCAGCAGGGCGATTACCAGCATCCCCACGAGGCTCGTCTCACCTGGTCGTAGATCGAGCGCCGCGTCGGGGACCATGGTCCCGGCGTCGCGATGGAGGACGGCGGAGACGAGCCGGAGCACGTACATCGCCGCCAGCACCATCGCGGCGGCGCCGACGACCGCCCAGCCCCAGCCGACCGGGAAGATGCCGTTCAGGACGAGGAACTCCCCCGCGAACGCGCTCGACCCGGGCACGGCCAGAGCGACGACGCCGACCACGATGAAGAGCGTCGCGAGCACGGGCCGCCCGCGTGCCATTCCTCCGAGGAGGCGAAGCTCGCCGGTCGCAGTCCGCCGCTCGACCGTGCCCGCCAGCAGAAAGAGCGAGGCCGAGATGAGTCCGTGGTTCACCATCTGGAGCAGCGCGCCGTTCAGTCCGGAGTCGTTGAAGGCAAAGAGCCCGATCACGATCAGGCACATCTGGGCGAGGCTCGAGTAGGCGATGACGCCTCGTACGTCGGGCGCCCGGAAGGCGAGGAACGATCCGTAGACGAGCCCGATCGACGCAAGGGCGAGCACGACTGTCCGCCAGTCGGCCACCTGCTCGGGAAACGAGGGCAAGACGATCCGGAGGAGCCCGTAGGCGGCCGTCTTCGACACGACGCCGGAGAGAATCGCCGACACCTCGGCCGGCGCCTCTCGATAGGCATCCGGCAGCCAGCCGTGGAAAGGCCAGAGCGGTGCCTTGACGGCGAAGGCGACCAGGAAGCCGAGGAAGATCCAGGTGCTGTCGCTTGTCCCGAGCTCCGTCATGTCGAAGCTGCCGCGGTCGAGCCCGAAGGCGATGATTGCGACCAGCATGAGGAGCGAGCCGCCCATTGTGTAGACGATGAACTTGATCGTTGCGCCCGCCCTCCCGGCGCCGCCCCAGACGCCGATCAGGACGTAGAGCGGGATGAGCATCGCCTCGAAGAAGACGTAGAAGAGGAGCAGGTCCTGCGCCGTGAACACGCCCACGGTGGCCCCCGTCAGGAAGAGAAGCAGGCCGAAATATGCGCCCGGCCGCACGCGGCCCGCCCACAGGCCGTAGCCGATCGACGCGACCGCGACGAGCGCGGTCAGCCCGACGAGCCAGAGCGAGAAGTCGTAGAGGCCGACTTTGTACGAGACGCCGAGGTCCGAGAACCAGGTCCGCTCCGCGTCGTACTGGAGCCCCGAGCTCTCGAAGTCGAAGTTGACGACGGTCCCAACCCAGAGCGCGAGCTCGCCGAGCCCAACGAGAAGCGCGAGCCCGCCGGCGGCGGTGCTCGTCCGCCAGGGCAGGACCCAGAGGAGGAGTGCCCCTGCGAACGGCAGGACGATGAGCGCGGTCGTGATCATCAGGTGACCGCCAGGAAGACGATGGCGATCACCGCGAGCCCTGTTGCAAGAGCGAGCGCGTAGGAGCGGACGAGGCCGGTCTGCGCTGCGGCGACCCGGCCGGCGAGGAGCCGGACGCCGCCGCCGAGGCCCGTTAGCGAACGTAGGAAGAGCGGGCGCTCGACGAACCGGGAGAGGCCCGTCGCGAGGCGGCTGCTCGGCTCGTAGAAGACGACGTCATAGGCTTCATCGAAGTAGAGCTTCCGCTCGAGCGCCGTCGACGCCCACGGCCAGCGGCGGCGAGCGCGGGCCGGTCCGTAGCCGGGCCGCCCGTAAAAGGACCAGGCCAGCCAGATGCCGGCGAGCGAGAGGCCGAGCGCGGCGAGGGCTGAGAAGGCTGCGGTCGAGCCGGACGCCTCCTCGATCGACTCGGCCACGGGATGTATCCAGTCGTCGACGGCGTGCCAGACGCCGGGGATCTGGAGCAGTCCGCCGACGACCGACAGGACGGCGAGCGCCGCGACAGGCCACACCATCGCGAGTGGCCCCTCGAACTGCTCCCGATGCAGGTGCTCGCGCACGAAGCCCGATGGCTCGCCGCGAAAGACGATGAAGAGGAGACGGAAGGTGTAGAGACCGGTCAGGAAGGCGCCGAACGCGCCCGCGCCCCAGAGCGACCAGCCGAGGGTGCCATCATTCGCGGCACTCGCCAGAATCGCGTCCTTCGAAAAGAAGCCCGCGAAGGGAGGGATTGCGGCGAGCGCGAGTGCGCCGACGAGGAAGAAGCGGTACGTCCAGGGCAGGGCGCGGCCGAGCCCGCCCATTTTCCGAATGTCCTGCTCGCCGGCGAGCGCGTGTATGACGATTCCCGCCGCCAGAAAGAGGAGCGCCTTGAAGAAGGCGTGGGTCATCAGGTGGAACAGGCCCGCGCCGTACGCACCCAGGCCCACGCCTACGAACATGTAGCCGATTTGGCTCATCGTCGAGTAGGCGATCACGCGCTTGATGTCCGTCTGGACGAGCGCGATCAGGCCGGCGACGACGATCGTGACCCCGCCGAGAATCGCGGCCAGGTGCAGGATGTCCGGGGCAAGCTCGAAGAGCGAGTGCGTGCGGGCGATCAGGTAGACCCCGGCGGTCACCATCGTCGCCGCATGGATGAGCGCGCTGACCGGGGTGGGGCCCTCCATCGCGTCGGGCAACCAGACGTGCAGCGGGAACTGGGCGCTCTTGCCGCACGCGCCCAGGAAGAGCAGCAGGCAGATCGCCAGCCCAACCGGCCCACCGACAAAATCGCCTGAGGCCAGACGGCTTTGCCCGAGAATGCCGGCCGAACCGGCGACGTCATGGAAGTTCAAGGTGCCATACACGCACCACAGCAGGAACACGCCCAGCGCGAAGCCGAAGTCGCCGATGCG
>DATHAG010000097.1:0-10458 GCA_035296825.1 Gaiellaceae bacterium
CGAGCCGGTTCAGCGCGATTGCGAGCAGCTCGTGCGCCTCCGCGCTCAGCGACCCGTGCGACATCGCGCCGCCAGAGAAGCGCCGGACAACCGCCTCCACGGGCTCGACCTCGTCGAGCGGGACCGGCTCCCGGCTCGGAACGAGCTCCAGGAGGTCGCGCGGCTCGAGCGGCTCCCGGTCCTGGACGAGCGCGGCGAAGCGGTCGTACTCGGCGCGATCCCCCCCGGCGACAGCCCGGCGCAGCGCCTCTGCCGCCACCGTCTCGTGGAGCGCGGCCACAACCTCCGGGCTCGTCGCGTGCGACTCGCCTCCCTTTCGATGCTTGAAGAACCCCGGATGCTCGAGCGCCACCCGTTGGACGGAAGCAGCGATCTGCCGCTCGCGCACGTCCCGCTCGAGCTCGGCGAACCCGATCCCGCCCAGCGGACACGGCGTTCCTCGGAAGCAGAAGTCGACAACCTCCTGCGCAAGCCCGATCGTGTCGAAGAGCTGGGCGCCGCAGTAACTCGCGACGTCCGAGATGCCCATCTTCGCCATCACCTTCATGACGCCGTCTTCGATCGTGGTGCGCAACCGGCACTGCGCCTCGTCGGCCGCTGGATGGTCGCCACCGACCTTGTCTGAGGCAGCCATGGCGGCCACGGTCTCGAGGGCGAGTCGCGGGCAAATCGCCTCCGCGCCATACCCGAGCAGACAGGCGAAATGATGTACCTCGCGCGGCTCGTCGCTCTCGAGCACGATCGTGGCGAGCGAGCGGAGGCCCACCTGGACGAGGCCGTGGTGGACGGTCCCGGTGGCGAGGAGCGCCGGCACTGGCGCACGCTCGGAACTCGAGCCCGCATCGGAGACGAGCAGGACGTCGGCGCCGGCGCGAACCGCGGTCTCCGCCTCGGCGGCCAAGCGTTCGCAGGCCGCCTTCAGTGTCTCCTGCGAGCCGAAAGTCGCGTCGATCACCGTCGCCTCCAGGTCCTCGAGCGCACTCGGGTAGAGGAAGAAGCTCTCCAGCTCGACCAGCTTCTCCGCCGGTGCTTCCTCGGAAAGCAGCGGCGCCCTGGCGCCGAGCAGGGTGCGAAGCGACATGACGTGGCGCTCGCGCAGGTGGTCGATCGCTGGGTTCGTTACCTGCGCGAAGCGCTGCTTGAAGTAAGCGTAAAGAGGCCGCGCCCGGCCAGACAGCGGCGGCAGAGCCGTGTCGTCGCCCATCGACGAGGTCGGCTCGTGCGAGTGCGCCGCGATCGGCCGCAGGATCTGCATGAGCTCCTCCCGCGTGTACCCGAACGCCACCTGGCGGGACGCCAGGTCGTCAACCGGCGGTTCGACCGGCATCCCGGCCGAGCCCGCGACAAGACACTCCTCGAGCCAGCGGCGGTACGGGCGCCGGGCGGCGAGAGCGCCCTTGATTGTGCGGTCGCCCTCGAAGCCTCGTTCCGGGTCCACGGCCAGGATCTCGCCGGGACCGAGCTTGCCGCGTCGGATCTGCCCGTGGCCGTCGAGCGGAACGGCGCCCGCCTCGGAGACACAGGCGACGAGACCGTCCGAGGCGACCGCGTACCGGAGCGGCCGAAGCCCGTTGCGATCGAGCGCGGCTCCGACGACTCGACCGTCGGTAAAAATGATGCCGGCCGGGCCGTCCCAGGGCTCGACTAGTCCCGATTGGAATCGGTAGAAGCTTCGCACGTCGGGATCCAGCTCCGAGTCCGATTCCCAGGCCGGCCGCACGAGCATCGTGACCGCGTGCCGCACATCCCGGCCGCCGTGGACGAGAAGCTCGACGGCATTGTCGAGCATGGCCGAGTCGGAGCTCGACGTGTCCAGGACCGGCCGGAGGAGCTCGTCGTCGAGGGATCCGAGTCGGCCTTCGCGGGCGCGCATCCAGTTCGCGTTGCCCTGAATCGCATTGATCTCGCCGTTGTGGCAGAGGTAGCGGAAGGGTTGCGCCCGCTCCCAGGAGGGCTCCGTGTTCGTCGAGAACCGCTGATGGAAGATCCCGAACGGGACGGTGAGACCCGGGTCGCGGAGATCGTCATAGAACCGAGCGAGCTGATCCGCGGCGCAAAGCGCCTTGTACGTCACGGTCCGAAACGACAGGGAGGCGATGTACGCGCCCCCGGCCCGCTCCGCCCGCCGGCGAGCGCGATGCGCCCGCCGCTCGGCTTCCTCTGAGTCGGTGCCCGAAGGACGAACGAGCACAGCCTGCTCGATCGCCGGCGCCGACGCCCGCGCGCCCGGACCAAGAGCTTCCGGGCTGATCGGGACAGGACGCCAGCCTGCAACCTCGATGCCCTCGAGTTCGCAGGCCTCCTCGATCGCCTCCCGGGCGGCACCATCGCGCAGGAAGACCATGGCGAGGCCGGTTCCGGGCTCCGGGACCAGGGAGGCCGGCAACGGCAGAAGGACGCCGGCACCGTCGCCTGTCCGGCGATCGGCCGCGGTCGCTCCACGATGGCGCACCCGGCGGAGGCCCTCAAGAACCGCGTCGAGAACCTCCCGGCTGGGCCGGGCGGCGGTGTCTGCGACAAAGCCGATACCGCAGGCGTCGCGCTCCGCCGACCGATCGTGAAGTTGGGGCACCTCGGGTGCCGTGGTTACCTTCCTTGTGTTGGTAGGGGTTCCCGCTTGGTCTTCTTGGCTAGGCGGCGGAGCGGGAGCAGGAACGCCGACTAGCGCGCACGGCCGCGCGCGATCGGAAACACGAGAATCGACGGCGTGTCGGCGCGGGCCATGGAGATCCCGACAGTACGGTCGGGATCGGACGACGTCAAGGGGTGGAGTGGCCGATTGACCCTCGGCACGGTTGCTCCAGGCCCCGGACGGCCCGCCAGGAGTACTCGCAGCGGCCAAACTGCGCTTCGGTGCTAGACCTCTTCCCCGACACGGCAGGCACTGAGGACGGCGAGCTCCAGCTCGGAGGCCTCGGCACCACCGCGCTCGCAGAGGAGTTCGGCACTCCGCTGGTCGTCTACTGCGAGCGCACGCTCCACTCCTGTGCCGACGCCTACCGGCGCTCCGCGCCTGACGCCCTGCTCGCCTACGGCGTCAAGGCCTTTCCCAACGTCGACCTCATGCGACTTTTCGCCGCCAAGGAGCTCGGCGCCGACGTTTCCACGCTCGGCGAGCTGACCTACGCCCTCGCGGCGGGCATCCCCGGCGAGCGCATCATCATCCACGGAAACAACAAGAGCGACGAGGAGCTTCGCGCGGCCGCAGCGGCGGGTGCGCTCTACGTCGTGCTCGACGCCCTCGACGAGGCCGAGCGCGCGGCGGCGGCGGGAGTCACACGGGCGCTCGTGCGGGTGACGCCCGGGATCGAGGCGGACACCCATGCAGCAGTTAGGACTGGCCACCACGGCTCGAAGTTCGGCCTGCCCCCGGACCAGGCGCTCGAAGCTATCGCGGGGGCCAGGGCTGCAGGCCTGGAGGTCGCCGGTCTGCACGTTCACATCGGCTCCCAGCTCCTTGAGAAGCAGGCGGCACTAGCCAGCGTCGACTGGCTAGCCGGCTTCGCGGCCGACTGCCGGGCCGAGCTCGACTGGGTGCCAGAGGTCGTCGACCTGGGCGGAGGCCTCGGCGTCCAGTACGTCCCGGAAGAGGCGACGCCCGCAATCGAGGACTTCGTCGCGGCCCTGTTGCAGCGGATTGAGCACGGGTGGGAGCTGCACGGCCTGCCGTCTCCTCGGCTCGTGCTCGAGCCGGGCCGCTCCCTCGTCGGCAAAGCGGGAGTGACCCTCTACCGCGTGGGCGTCGTCAAGCGGGCAAGCGAGACCACGACCTACGTGGCGGTGGACGGGGGCATGTCCGACAACCCGCGCCCGCAGCTCTATGGAGCCCGCTACAGCGCCATCCTTGCGAATCGAGCAAATGAGGCGGCAGCGGGAGCGTACGCCGTCTGTGGGAAGCACTGCGAGTCCGGCGACGTCCTCATCGAGCGCGTCACCCTGCCCGAGCCGCGTCGGGGCGACCTCCTCGCCGTGCCCGCAACCGGGGCCTACACGCTCGGGATGGGCTCGAACTACAACGCCGTTCCCCGCCCGGCCGCGGTACTCGTCGCGAACGGCACGGCGCGCCTCATCCGCCGCCGGGAGACGGTCGAGGACTTGCTCGCGCTCGAAACACCGGCGACCTGAGCCGTCACTCGCACGTTCCTCGCTAGAGGCTGACGGGCCTGCCCTCGGCTGCCGACCGGTAGAGCGCCTCGATGGCTCGGGCCTGGCCCAACGCGTCGTCGCGAGCCAGGAGCGGCTCCGCCCCACCACGGATGGCATCGCTCACGTTCTCGAGCTGTAGGCGGTAGGAGTCGACCGGCTCCAGGGCAATCTCCTTGATGCCGTCGGCGGTCCGAAGCTCGATCACGGGTCTGTGGCAGTGCCAGGGATCGTCCAGGAAGAGCGAGCCCTCCTCACCGATCGCCTCCAGCTCGGCGCGCTCCTGCACGACCAGGCCCGCGTCGAAATGGGCAATCACGTCGCCCGGGAAGCGCATCGTCCCGGTGAAGAGCTCGTCGACCCCGCTGTCGCTCAGCACCTGTTCGCCGTACACTCGCCCCGGCTCGCCCCCGAGCAGCCGTGCGCCGCTGACGCAGTAACAGCCGACGTCCATCAGCCCGCCGCCGTCGAGAGACGCCTTCAGGCGGACGTTCTCGGCATCAGTGAGCGGAAAGCTGAATGCCGCCCGGACGAGCCGCAGGCGGCCGATCGCGCCGCCGACGACGAGCTCCTTGACCTTCGCGGTCTGCGGATTGTGGCGGAACATGAATGCCTCCATGAGGAGACGGTTCGACTCCTCCGCTACGTCGAAGGCGCGCTCGACGTCCTCGGGCCGGCGGCTCATCGGCTTCTCGCAAAGGACATGCTTGCCGGCCTCCAGCGCGCGGATCGACCACTCGACGTGGAGCGAGTTGGGCAGCGAGATGTACACCGCCTCGACGTCGGGGTCGGCGAGCAACTCCTCGTACGTCCCGTACGCCCGCTCGATGCCGCGCTCGCGCGCGTAGGCCTCCGCGCGTTCGGCGTCACGGCTCGCGACGGCGATGACGTCGACCCGGTCGGACCTGGCCGCACCGGCGAGCAGCTTGTCGTTGATGTGCGCCGTCGACAGAAAGCCCCAGCTGACCGTGCCGCTCACCCCCATGCCGGTTCCGCGACGGGCCGGAAGGAGGTCTCCAGGATGCGATGGTTCCGGGGGCGACTGATGACGAAGAGCACGACCTCCGCCACGTTTTCGGGTGTCATCATTCCCGTCAGGGCCGGCATATCCGGCGTGCGACCGCGGCCCATGGCGAAGTCCGTCGCGACACCGCCGGGGCACACGTTCGAGCAGCGGACGCCCTGCCCGCGCAACTCATGGTCCAGGGCGCGTGTGAAGCCGACCTGGGCGAACTTCGAGGCGCAGTAAACGGCCTCGAGGGGAAGGCCTCGGCGGCCCGCCTCGGACGCGAGCGTGACGATGTCAGCCGCGTCACTCTCGAGCAGGTGGGGAAGCGCAGCCCGCACGGCGTAGAGGGTGCCCTTCACGTTGACGTCGATCATCTCCTCCAGCTGATCGGCCGCGAGGTCCTGGAACGGGCCGTACGCTCCCACGCCGGCGTTGGCGACCAGAATGTCGATCCCTCCGAAGCGCTCCACAGCTTCGGCCGCAAGGGCCTCGAGGTCGTCCGGGCGCCTGACGTCGCATCGACGCGCCACCGTACCTCCCAGACCGAGGTCGTCGCCGCTTCGCGAAGCCAGGGCGAGGCGGACTCCCTGCGCCGCGAGCACACGCGCAACCGCGGCGCCGATGCCCCGACTTGCTCCGGTAACTAGAGCAACCTTGCCTTCGAGCGCTGTCATGCTTCCTCCAGAGGTCGTGGGATAGACCGGCCTGTGCAATGGCCTCGTGTGCGAGCCTCCTCGTCCTCGCCCGAAGTCCGCTCACACGCCGGGCTGTGCTGATTCGGATCGAGGAGCCTGCGCGCCCGGAGCACCGATCGCTCCTTGTCCTTCACCTCGAGGATGCAGTCGAGCGGCAGGTCACCGACTTCGCTGGCGAACCGGCTGAACTCATCCAGGTCGATCTCCTCGGCGTGCGCACCCGGACGCCGTCCCGGTTCCTGCGTCGAGAAGTGCACCTCCTGCCGCCCGTCGTCCATCCGCCACGTCTCACCAGCACGAAGGACGAGGTCGCGCACACCGAGCCCTTCGAGCGACGGCGCGAGTCGGTGATGGAAGACGTCGAAGACCACGGGCAGCCCGAGCCGCTCCGCGACCGTGAGCACCGAGCCCAGCGACCAGCGCTCGTCATGCTCGAGCGCAAGCCGACCGGCAGCGCCCGGAGACAACCGCTCGAACCCGTCCGTCAAGCGAGCACGCGTCTCATCAGGCTTCGCCGCACCGGATCCGACGTGAAGGACGATCTTGTGGGAGCGATCGAGGCCAAAGGCGTCCAGCAACCGGTCGTGGTACTCGAGCTCCGCTACGGCCGCGTCCACAACGTGCGGACGTGCGGACGACAGCACGGTGTACTGGCCCGGGTGTGTCGAGATGCTCATACAGCCGTCGAAGATCAAGCGCCCCAACTCCCGGAAACGCGGAGCAAACTCGTCCCACCATGCGAGCTCGTTCGCAACGTGTGAGCCGAAAGGGATCAGGTTCGATGTCAGCCGAAAGACGCGGATACCGTTCGCTCCGTTCCAGCGGAGGATGCCCTCGAGCGCGTCGAGGTTTGCCCCGATCAGCTCCCGCAGCCGGGTGGGCGTCACGCTCGCTAGCCGCAGCGTGCGCGACGACGACGGGAGCCGGGTATTCACGCACGCGTATCCGACTCGGAGACCTTCCACGCTGCCGTTGTCCCCGATGCGCCGCGCGCCAACCGTTCCAACCGGCACGGCCCAAGTCGTCAAGGTTTCCCCCGGTTTCCGCCCCAGCCGAACGGGAAGGGCAACGAACTGTTCACCACGCGAAAGGGGTCCAGATGATTCTTCGTATCGATCGACTTGGCGTCTCCTTGCCGCCGCCCTCCGAGCCCGATCCGGCCGGTGCAGCGGCGGTGCAGGAGCTGATGGGCGGCCGGTTCGGCGAGATGTCAACCTGGCTGAACTACACCTTCCAGTCCTTCAACTTCCGTGCGCGTCAGGGCGCGCGTCCCTTCTACGACCTGGTCGCGAGCATTGCCACGGAGGAATTCGGCCACGTGGAGCTCGTTGCCGCAACGATCAACACGATGCTGACCGGCGCCTCGCCGATTGACGACGGCCGCGCGCCGGAGGCCGCCCTCGCGGACCTCAAGGGCGTCGGTAATCCGCACCACTTCCTCGCTGGCGGTCAGGGCGCACTTCCCCAGAACTCGCAGGGCCGCCCCTGGAACGGCGACTACGTCTTCTCGTCCGGCGACCTCGTGGAGGATCTCACGCACAACTTCTTTCTCGAGACCGGGGCCCGGAACAACAAGCTCAAGGTGTACGAGATGGTCGAACATCCGGCGGCGCGTGCGCTCACCGGCTACCTGCTCGTTCGGGGAGGCGTACACCAGGTTGCGTACGCGCGGGCGGTCGAACATCTGACGGGCGCAGACCTGACGAAGATGTTCCCGACGCCTCGAATTCCCACCGACAAGATCCCCGAGTGTCAGCCTTACATCGAGGGGGGTGAGCACCTGAAGCTCTATCGATTCTCGCAAGACGAATTCCAGGAATCGACCGCGGTCTTCACCGGTCCCCACCCGGAGACGGGCGAGGATCTAACCATCGCGGATGTCCCCCACCCGGTCGGCGCCCCGGCGCACGACCTCCCGCCCCAGCCGGCTGTCTTCGCTCCGGATTACGCTCCGGAGGAGATTGCTGAGATCGCACAGAAGCTCAGGAAAAAGGCGGGGCTACCCGACAACCCGACAGGCGTCGTCTCCGACGAATCGCAGGAGATGGTTGAAAGCCTCGTCGGCAAGGTCAAGTCCTAGGAAGTCCCGAGCGGGAGGCCCGCGCCGATAGCGGGCCTCCCAGTCCTTCAGCTCGCAAGCTGAAAAGCCCAGGTCGAATCTCCGGCCCACTCACGGTGGCGCTGCTAGCTTTCCGCCCAGCCGATGAGCACCGTGCACGTTGTCTACTGCCCCGTCTGAAGCGGCTATGACGAACGGGCCGCGAGTCTCGCGGCCGAGATCAACCGCGCGACGACGCACACGGCCGTCGTCGAGGCCGGCGCCAAGAGTCAGTTCGACGTCGTCGTCGACGGCTCCGTGGTCTTCTCGAAGCAACGTGAGGGCCGCTTTCCGGAGACCGACGAGGTCCTCGCACAGCTAGCCAGCTAGCGTCCGTGGGGCGGCAGCGCCGCGGCCGGGTCGCCTCGGGCCGGTCGCTCGCCAGAGCTCTCCTCGCCACCTGCCTGTAGGACGACGGCCGCGATCAGAACGACGCCGCCGACGAGTGTGGCTGTAGCCGGGGTCTCCGAGATCGTGAGCCACACCCAGAGCGGTGCCAGCACGATCTCGAGCAGCGTGATCAGCGCCACCTCAGCCGCCGGGATGAGCCTGGCGCCGAGGGTGAGGAAGGCGAGCCCGAGGCCCATCTGCCCGACTCCGAGGATGACCATGAAGAGCAGATCCCGCGACCCGATCGTCCCCGGCTCGGCGAACGGCCCCGCGATGACGAGGAGGAAGACCTGCGAGAGGCAGATGGCCGGCGCCATCGAGATGTCGCGGCGGTGGCGCGTGATCACGACTGCGAGCGCGAACGCGAACATCATGACCACGGAGAGCACGAGACCGAGCCCCTGCGCCCCGCCCGGGCCTCCGACCATCAAACCGACTCCGACCAGCGCGACCGCCATGGCCACGACCGTGCGGCGGGAGATCGACTCGCGGAGCGCGACCCAGGCGATCAGCGCGGCTGCGATCGGCGACGCGGCTTGCATGAAGAGGACGTTGGCGACGGTCGTGTGGTTGAGCGCGACGATGAAGGTGCCCGAAGCGAGGGCAGTCAGGCCGGCGACGGCGAGCGAGGCAGCCCGCATCGACGTGAAGGCGGAGATGACATGTCCGCGCTCCGTGGCGGCGACGAAGACCAGGAGCGCGAGGGCGGCGAAGACTGCGCGGCCCGCGATCTGGGTGGCCGTGTTGACCTCGAGCTCGCGCTGAAGCACGCCCGCGGTCGACCACGCGAGCGCGGCGAGCACGATGTAGACCTGGCCGCGGCGGCGGCTTGTGCGGGCTCCGAAGAGCGCCCGCGAACTCACTAGCTCCGCCAGTGCCCGCTACGTGGTCGCCATGAAGACGTTCTTCAGCTCGGTGTAGTAGTCGAGCGCGTGCGGGCCGAGCTCCCGACCGACACCGGACTGCTTGAACCCGCCGAACGGCGTGGTGACTCGGACCGAGTTGTTCGAATTGATCGAAAGCGTCCCCGCCTGGACGCTACGCGCCACACGCAGCGCCCTGGCGCCATCTCGCGTCCAGATCGAGCCGGAGAGGCCGTAGATCGTGTCGTTGGCAAGCCGAATCGCCTCCGCCTCGTCACGGAAGGGAATCACGCTCGCGACGGGCCCGAAGATCTCCTCACGGGCCACGCGGTCGTCGTTCGAAACGGGGCAGAGGACTGTCGCCGGGAACCAGAACCCTGGCCCCTCGGGCGCGTCGCCGCGAATCGCCACGGTCGCGCCGCCGTTCACGTAGGAGGCGACCTTCTCACGGTGGTCGGCCGAGATCAGGGGGCCCATCTCTGTCGACTCGTCGAGCGGATCTCCCACCCGCATCGAGCTAACGGCCTGCTCGAGTGCAGCCATGAACTCGTCGAGCGCAGACTCTTCGACGAGGATCCGGGAGCGCGCGCAGCAGTCCTGTCCTGCGTTCCCGAACACCGCGCCGGGCGCTGCCCCGGCTGCCTTCTCGAGGTCCGCATCGGCGAAGACGACATTCGCGGACTTCCCACCCAGCTCGAGCGTCACACGCTTGATCGTCTGCGCAGCGATCTCCGCCACGCGCTTCCCGACATCGGTCGACCCGGTAAAAGCCACCTTCGTCACGTCGGGGTGCTCAACAATGCGCTCTCCGACCACCCGGCCGGGGCCGTTGACGACGTTCAGCACTCCTTCCGGGATTCCCGCCTCGAGCGCGAGGCGTCCGAGCTCGAGCGCCGTCAGGGGCGTAAGCTCGGCCGGCTTCAGAACAATCGTGTTGCCCGCCGCTAGCGCAGGCGCCACCTTCCACGACGCGATCGGGAGCGGGAAGTTCCACGGAGTGATGAGACCTACGACCCCCAAGGGCTCACGGAACGTCATGTCGACGCCGCCTGCGACTGGAATCGTGTCCCCGAGCAGCCGCTCCGGCGCGCCCGCGTAATAACGGAACACGTGGGCGACCATGCCGACCTCGCCCCGAGCGTCGCCGATCGGCTTGCCGACGTTGCGGGCCTCGAGCGTCGCCAGTTCTTCGGCGGCTTCCTCGATCGCCTGCGAAAGCCCGAGCAAGAGGCGGGCACGCTCGTCGGGAGCCAGATCACG
>DATHAG010000098.1:0-6039 GCA_035296825.1 Gaiellaceae bacterium
CCCGCGGAGCTGATCGGCGGCGGCGCCGTCCTCTCAGCGCTCTCTTCCTCGTGGCCCTGCGCCGCCCCTGGCTCCGTGCGGTGGGACTAGTCCCAGTAGTCGACCGGCTCGACGCGTGCGGTGAAGCCGAAAGCCCGGAAGTTGACCTTCTGCGAGTCCGGAAACCAGGCAAGGTCCCGCCCGTCCCGCGTGCCGTAGGCCAACAGGTCGAGCCGGTCTGCACCAGCCTGGAACGCGTGGGAGACGCCCGTTCCGGCCGGGCGTGCAACGACCGAACCGCGGTGAACTGGGATCGTCTCCTCTCCGAGGCGGCAGACTCCCTCACCCTCGAGCACGACGAAGATCTCCTCCTCGGCTGTGTGCGTGTGGAAGGGCCAGTTCCACTTGCGGGGCCGGATGGAGTGGTGGTTCAGCCCGGTCCGCCTCGCGACCTGTGTGAGCTCCCGCTCGACGAAGACGGACTCCCCATGCGAGATCTCCCTCGCCTCGGTTTCACGGAGGTTGACGATGCTGGCCGGGCGTGGCAAGGGATCTGGGAGCACCTCGCCTCCTGCCTCGGCTTCCCGCTCCCAGGGATGCTTGCCTCCCGGGGTCTCCACCCAGGTGGGCGGGACCCGGACGACGCCGGCCCGCGGGAGCCAGGTCCCGGTCGCCGGGACGCGCATGCCGAAGGCGAGCACATCGAGCCCGCTGGGGCCCGCTACGAGCGTGTGGGCCGCCTCGCCCGCCAGATGGACGAGGCAATCGCCCTCCCCCACCTCGTAGACGAGCGGCTTTTCCCCCTCCCACTGCCACGAGAGCCCGGAGCCGCCAAGCACGAAGAAGATCTCCTCCTCCGCGAGCTCGAGGTGAAGGGGCGTCGAGCGCTTATCCGGGGTCACCTGGATCCGGCAGACCCCGACATCTTCGCTTCCAGCAGCCTCGCCCAGGTCGCTCCAGGTGCCCGAAAGCGGCCCCGCTTCCTGAAGCTCGCTCTCGACCTCGTCCCAGTGGGCTACGTGGCGTCCTTGAACCAGAAGAGACCGAGCGTACCAGGGCCGCCGTGCGTCCCCACGACCGGGCCGAGCGTCGTGACGAGATCGAGAGTGGCGTTCGGCCGAACGCGGTCGATCATCGCCACGATGCGATCGGCGTCAGCCTGCGCATCGGCGTGTGCGACGGCCAGGTGCCAGGCAGGGTCGTCCTCGCTGCCCGAGACAAGGGCCTGCTCGAACTCGGCGAACGCCTTGGCGCGACCCCGCACGCGCTTCACGGGCTCGACCTCTCCCTCACGGATCGTGAGGATCGGCTTCACGTTCAGGAGCTGGCCCACGAGCCCGGCAGCCTTCCCGATGCGGCCGCCGCGGACCAGATAGTCGAGCGTGTCGACGGTGAACCGCAGGTCGGCCTCGCGGCGGAAGCGGTCGGCCACGGATTCGATCTCATCGTCACTGGTCCCGACCGCGAGCCGGCGCTGGATCGATTCCGCCAGGATCACAATGCCGGCCGAGGCGCTCGCCGAGTCGACGAGCAGCACCTTGCCGCCTCCGATCACCTCCGCTGCAAGCCGCGCGGACTCGAAGGTTCCCGACAGCTTCGCCGAGACCGTGATGCAGACGATGCGCTCGAATTCCGCGAGTGCTTCGAAGGCCTCCTGGAAGTCCCCTGGGGTCGGCTGGGAGGTCGCAGGCTGGACGCTCGTCGTGCGCAGCCGCTCGTAGAACTCGGCCGCCGTCAAGTCGACGTGGTCGCGCAGCGTCTCGTCGCCGAAGCGAACATAGAGTGGCACAAGGCGCCAGCTCGGGTGCCGGGCGGCGGGATCGGGGAGGTCGGCCGTCGAGTCGAGGACGACCGCCGTCGTCTCAGCGGAGAGGCGCACCGTGCCCGGCAGCGTCTCGGATCGCGCCGACGATCTCCTCGAGCTCGCGATCCTTGGTGACGCAGGCCACTGCTCCGGCCTCGAGCAGTGCGTCATACTCCTCGGGCTCGACGGATGCGGTCAGGACGACGACGGCTGCGCTTGGGCACGCCTTCCGGATCGCCGCTGTCGCTTCGACCCCGTCGAGCTCCGGCAGGCGGTAATCCATGAGCACGACGTCCGGGACCAGGACAGCCGACACCTCGAGCGCCGAGCGACCGTCGGCAACCGACGCGACCACGCGCATGTCCGGCGTCACGTCGAGCAGAAGCTCGAGCGTCTGCCTGAACACGTCGTTGTCCTCCGCCAGGATCACCTCGATGACAGCGTCGACCACGACTCCAAGTATCGGACTATTCGGCGGAGAACAGAAGGGGATAGTGCGGCTGGCCGCCTTCGTGCACCTCGATCTCGAGCTCAGGGTGTGCCGTCTCGAGGTCCTCGCGGAGGCCGTCAGGGCACTCCGCTCCGTCCCCGACCAGCACGGTGAGAATGTCCGACCTCTCGCCGAGCAGTCTCTCGACGACCTCCCGGGCGACCGTGTCGAGCAAGGCGCCGCTCGCCACCGGCTCCCCTTCGACAAGTCCGAGGAACGAGCCCTCCTCGACATCGAGAGCGCCGAGCTTCGCCGAGCGTGAGGCCCGGGTGACGCTGCCCGTGCGCGCCTCCCTCGCCGCGGCCTCCATGGCCTCCGCATTCCCAGCTGCAGAACGGGCGGGATCGTAGGCGACCAGAGCCGCCAGGCCCGCCTGAAGAGACTCGGTCGGGACGACTACCACGGGGCTGGTCGAAAGCGCCGCTGCCTGCCTGGCTGTAAGCAGGACATTGGGGTTGTTGGGGAGGACGATCGCCTCAGGAGCCTCGACCTCGGAGGCGGCCTCGAGGATGGCGGCGGCGGCCGGGTTCATCGACTGCCCCCCGTCGACGATCCCCGTGGCACCGAGACTTCGGAAGAGCCGCTCGTTGCCGCTCCCCGCCACGACGGCCACGACGTCGGACTTCGCCGGGACGGACAGGATCCGCTCGGTGCGGTGAGCAATCTGGGCGTGCATGTTCTTGATGTCGACCTCGTCGACTACGCCGATCTCCGTCGCTAGCGAGAGAACCTGTCCGGGATCGTTCGTGTGCAGGTGCACCTTCACGGCCCCTGGAGAGCCGACGACGAGGAGCGAGTCGCCGTGCGACTGGAGCTCGCGCTCGAGCCGGTCGGGATCGGCCTCCTCCCCCTCCAGGAAGAAGGTCGTGCAGTACCGAAAGGCCGAGGGCTCGACGTGCACCGACTCGAGAGGCAAGCGCTCGAGGCCCGCCGCCGGCTCGGGGAGCGGCTCGCCGCGCAGGTTCAAAGCGATCCCGCGGACGAGCTCCAGGAGACCGGCTCCTCCTGCGTCGACCACACCGGCTTGCCGGAGGATCGGAAGCTGCTCTGGTGTCCTCGCGAGCGCCTCCTCGCCGGCATCGACGACCCTTCCCAGCGCCTCCCCGGTGTCGAGTCCCTCGTCGCGCGCCTGCTCCGCCCGGTCGGCGTGCGCGCGTGCCACGGTCAGGATCGTCCCCTCCTGCGGCTCGCGCACGGATGCGTAGCCGGCGTTTGCGGCCGCGCGGAACGCGGCCGCCTGGTCCTCTCCACGCGCAAGCGCCTCTGCGGCCCCTCGGAAAATCTGGGAGAGGATGACGCCCGAGTTGCCTCGCGCGCCCATGAGGCAGGCGCGGACAGCCTCGCGGGCCACGTCCTCCGCTTCCCGCGCGTCGGAAGCAGCTAGCGCGTCCCGAACCGCCCTGACGGTCAGCGTCATGTTTGTCCCCGTGTCACCGTCCGGCACGGGAAAGACGTTCAGGTTGTCGATCCGCTCGCGGCTGGCCTCGAGCGAAGCCAAGGCTGCGCCGACGAGCTCCCGCGCGAAGGTTAGAGCGCCTTCTGGACCTTGCCGGCCTTCAGGCACCGCGTGCAAACGTAGCTCCGGCGCGCGACCCCGTTCACGAGAATGCGCACGCGCTGAAGGTTCGGATTGAAGCGTCGGTTCGTCGCAACCATCGAATGGCTGCGGTTATGACCGAACGACGGGCCCTTTCCACACACTGCGCAGACCTTGGACATCGGCGGCCGAGTATAGCTACTGGGCGACGGCGTTCCGGAGCTGCGTGAAGACGTCGGCCATCTCGAGGCCGGCGAGCGCGGCGTCCGTGCCCTTGTTCCCGTGTGGCCCTCCGGCCCGGTCTTCGGCCTGCTTTCGGGTGTCGCAGGTCAGGACGCCGAACGACACGGGAATGCCGGTCTCGAGGCCGGCAAGCTGGAGCCCACTGGCCGCCTCGGCGGCGACGAACTCGAAGTGCGGCGTGTCGCCGCGGATCACGCAGCCCAGTGCAAGCACGCAGGCATAGCGCCTCGTGCGTGCGAGGGCCATGGCCGCGAGCGGAAGCTCGAATGCCCCCGGAACCGGCATCACCTCGATCGCGTCGCGGCTGACCCCAGCCTCTTCGAGCGTCTCCAGCGCTCCGTCCAGAAGCTTCGATGTGATCTCGCCGTTGAAGCGGCTGACCGCGATGGCGACCGACCGCCTGTCTCCATTCGCCGTTCCCTCGAGCACGACGACGCCGGCCGGGACCGTGAGCCCTCCCGCTGCGTGCTCTGGGGTGGCGGCCTCGGTCACCAGCGGCTGCGGAGCCTCCGGCTCGATGTGGAGGGCGTGGTCGATCGGCTCTGTCATCTCTCCGAAGGCGCCTCGTACCGCAGATCCTGGTGGTGCAGCCGATGCCCGAGCTTAGAACGCTTCGCCTGGAGATAGCCGCGGTTCTCGGCGTTTGGAGCCACCTCGATCGGCACCTGCTCGACCACTTTCAGTCCAAAGGCCTCGATTCCCGTGATCTTCTTCGGATTGTTCGTAAGGATGCGGATGGTCGTCAGCCCGAGATCGTGGAGGATCTGCGAGCCGATCCCATACTCGCGGCTGTCCGCGGGCAAGCCGAGCTCGAGGTTTGCCTCGACCGTGTCGAGCCCGTTCTCCTGGAGCTCGTACGCCCTCAACTTGTTCAGAAGGCCGATGCCCCTACCCTCCTGCGCCATATAGAGGAGAACGCCCCTCTCCTCGTCTCCGATTCGCGCGAGGGCCTGCTCGAGCTGCTCGCCACAGTCGCAGCGAAGGGAATGGAACACGTCGCCGGTCAGGCACTCCGAGTGGACGCGAACGAGCACGTCCTCGCGGCCATCGACCTCTCCTTTGACGAGCGCGACGTGGTGCTTCCCGGTCAGTGTCTCGCGGAACGCGACCGCGGTGAACTCGCCGTAGGCGGTCGGGAGGCGCACGCTCGTCATCCGCTCGACCAGCTTCTCGTGTCGCCGGCGGTACTCGATCAGGTCGGAGACCGTGATCATCTTGAGCGCGTGCTGCTCGCAATAGGGGACGAGATCGGGGACCCGCGCCATCGAACCGTCCTCGTTTGCGATCTCGCAGACGACCCCGGCCGGGTTCAGGCCGGCCAGGCGCGCGAGATCCACCGATGCCTCCGTCTGGCCGGTGCGCTGGAGGACGCCGCCCGGCCGGGCTCGGAGCGGAAAGATGTGGCCGGGCTGAACGAGGTCATCAGGCCCCTTCGCGGGGTCGATGGCGACCTTGATCGTGTGCGCGCGGTCTGCAGCCGAGATACCCGTTGTAACGCCCTCGCGGGCCTCGATCGCCACCGTGAAGGCCGTTTCGAACGGCGTCTGGTTGTTGTACGTCATCGGCCGGAGTCCCAGCTCGTCGCAGCGTTCCTCGGTCAGGCAAAGACAGATGAGGCCGCGCGCGTGCGTGGCCATGAAGTTGATCGCCGCAGGCGTGATGTGCTCGGCGGCGATCGTGAGGTCACCTTCGTTCTCGCGGTCGGGTGCATCGACGACGACCACGAACTTGCCGGCGCGGATGTCTTCGATCGCCTCTTCGATCGTGGCGAACGGGGAGGCCGTCTCCAGCTCGGGTGCCTGTTGTGCCATCTGGAAATCGTATCCCGCAGGAGTCGCCTAGTCGCCGGGTGGCTCCCAGACAAGCTCCTGGACGTCGAGCACGATCGAGAATCCCGCCCCCTCTGGAAGCGGGCGAGCCTCGCCGCAAATCACGCAGACGACGTCGTTCAGACGGCTATAGGGCTCGTCGCCGGAAAGGTGTGTG
>DATHAG010000099.1:0-3447 GCA_035296825.1 Gaiellaceae bacterium
ACGCATGTGTACGGTGACGAGCTCATCCGTCAGGGCGAAGCGATGGAGGACTACTTCGAGCGGATGGTAGAGCGTCTGGTCACGGCCGGATACCGTTGGTACGAGACGGCCAACTTCTGTCGGCCAGGACGCCAGTCGAGGCACAACCTGGGCTACTGGCTCGGACGGGACTACCTGGGGCTCGGCATCGGCGCGGTCTCGACGGTCGACGGTCTCCGGTGGCGGAACGCCCCGAGCCTCGCCGGCTATCTCTGTGCGCTCGAGGCCACAGAGAAGCCGGCGAGAGAGCTCGAGCCGATCGACGTCGACACGCACCGCCGGGAGCGGCTCATGCTCGGACTCCGCCTCGACGAGCCCGTCCCCTTCGCGGACGTAGCCGGGGCGGTGAACGAAGACGCCCTGCGGCGGCTCGAGCGCCTCGGGCTTGCCGAGCGACGCTCAGGCGGTCTCGTTCTGACGCGTCGCGGGCGCTTTCTCGGAGGCGCCGTCACGGTCGAGCTGCTGGAAGAATCCCTGGAAATGGCTACTCTTTAGCGAACGATGCCGATACAGCCGAGTCCCACGCTGACGACCCGGCAGGAGGAGATCCTCGCCCGAGTCGTCGAGGAATACGTGTCGACCGGGGCTCCGGTCGGCTCAAAGAAGCTGGTCGAGAGCGCGCGCATCGAGGCCTCAGCCTCCACGGTTCGCAACGAGCTCGCGGTCCTCGAAGAGCAGGGGCTCCTCATGCATCCGCACACCTCGGCGGGGCGTGTCCCGACCGAGATCGGCTACCGCTTCTACGTCGACCAGCTGCTCGAGCGCCTCGAGCCGAAGCCGGCGGAGCTCCTGCTCGACCTCTCCAACGCTCGCAGTCAGGTCGACTCGGCCCTGCTCGCGACCACGGAGGCGCTCTCACAGCTGACGCACCTGCTCGCGCTCGTCTCCGCCCCTCCCCTGGAGGCCACCCAGGTTCACCACGTGGAGGTGCTCGTGCTGCAGCCCCAGCTCGTCATGGTGGTTGTGATCACGTCGACGGGAGGTGTGAGCAAGCGGCTCTTCGCCTTCGCGGACCCGGTCGATCCGGGACTCGCCGAGTGGGCGAGCGAGTATCTGAACGAGCGCCTCGCCGGTCTCTACCTGGGCCCGAGGCTTCTCCGGAGCCGCTTCGACGAGGTCGACGCGGGCTCGAGCGAGCGCTCCTTCCTGGAGGAGCTCCGGCCCGCCTTTACCGACCTCGTCGAGACCGGGGAGCAGACCCTGTACGTAGGAGGCGCGGCCGGGCTCCTGGACGAGTTTCGCGCGGACGACCTCCACGCCTACAGGCGCCTTCTCGAGGTTCTGGAGCAGCGGGCGGCCCTCCTCGAGCTCATGCGTGCGACTCTCATGTCGAAGCGTCCGTTCGTACGCATGGGGGCAGAGCTCGCGGATCCGGGACTCCAGAGCATCTCGCTCGTGAGCGCGCCGTATGGGCTCCGGCATCGGAACCTCGGAACCGTCAGCCTGCTCGGCCCGACGCGCATGGACTACGTCAAAGCGATCGACGCGGTCCGGTCTGCCGCACATGAGCTTTCCCGCTTCGTCGAGGAGATGTACGAGGAGTAGTCGGCGTGCCCGGTGACCGGGAAGGCCGTCAGTAACCTACGAGCGTGGCGACCGCAAGACGTGATTACTACGAGGTTCTAGGCGTTTCGCGCGCGGCGGGTGACCGGGAGATCAAGAAGGCGTTCCGGAGCCTTGCGCGGGAGCTCCATCCGGACGTCTCCGAGCACCCGGAAGCGGAGGTGCGGTTTCGTGAGGCCGCCGAGGCGTACGAAGTCCTCTCGAAGTCGGAGACACGCGAGCTCTACGACCGCTACGGGCACGACGGCCTCCAGACCGGCGGCTACGTCCCGACCGACTTTTCGAATCTCTCGGATCTCTTCTCGGCCTTCTTCGGCGAAGACATCTTCGGCCGCACGGGTCGAGCTCGGCCCAACCGGGGCGCTGACGTCCTCGCGGAGGTCGAGATCGAGCTCGTCGAGGCTGCACAGGGAACACTGCTAACGGTCCCGTTCCCCGCCGCCGTGGCCTGCTCGACCTGCGACGGGTCCGGAGCTGCCCCGGGAACGGCCCTGGAAAGTTGCCAGCAGTGCGGTGGCGCGGGACGCGTCCAGGCGGTCTCGAACTCCGTGTTCGGACAGTTCGTCCGAACGCAGAGCTGCCCCGCCTGCGCGGGCCGCGGCCGCGTCGCGCGCACCCCTTGTCCCGCGTGCCGCGGCGACGGGCGGGTAACCGAGGAGCGCCTCCTCGAGGTCGAGATCCCGGCAGGAATCCACGACGGCCAGCGGATCCGGCTCTCGGGAGAGGGCCACGCAGGGGGCCCCGGGGCGCACGCTGGCGACGTCTACGTGCTCGTCCGGGTCCGTGCGGACGAGCGGCTCGTTCGGGACGGAAACGACGTCATCTCCAGCGTCAGCCTCACGATGAGCGAAGCCGCACTCGGTACCACCGTGTCGGTTCCAGGCCTCGACGGGGAGCTCGACGTCGAGTTCGAGCCCGGGACACAGCCCGGAACGGTAAAAGTCCTCCGGAGTAAAGGGATGCCCGTTCTCCAGGGCTTTGGGCGAGGCGATCATCGCGTCCTCGTCAACGTCGCCGTCCCACGCCACCTCTCGGACGAGCAGCGACGGCTGCTGGTGGAGTTCGAGCAGCACACGACCGATCACACCTATAAGGAAGACGCAGGGTTCTTCGAGAAGATCCGGGCGGCGTTCCGCTGACGGTCAACCCACTACTCCGGCGGGTCTCCATTCGCATGTCGAACGACCGTGCAGAGGAGGGTCGAGCGGTCATGCTCGACCTCTTCCCGCAGGGCTTCGAGGAAGTCGAGATGGATGGCGGCCTCGAGCTCGCCGCCTACACCACTGCGGGTGGAGAGGAACGTCTCTGGCAGGTCTTCGGGCCAGGCCGTGTGACCGAGGTCGAGCCCGACTGGGCCGAGCGATGGAAGCAGTTCCACCGACCAATCCGCATCGGTGCCCTCTGGATCGGGCCCCCCTGGGAAGAGCCAGATGCGAATGCGATCCCGGTCGTGATCGATCCCGGCCGAGCGTTCGGCACAGGCTCGCACCCGACTACCCAGATCTGCCTGGAGCACCTCCTGGAGCTCGAGCCGGGGAGCCTGCTCGATCTCGGGTGCGGCTCCGGTGTTCTCTCCATCGCGGCAGCCCGCCTCGGCTTCGGCCCGGTGATTGCCCTCGACTTCGACGAGGCCGCGGTCGAGGCGACGCAGGCCAACACCAGGGCGAACGACGTCGAAGTCACGGTCGCGCAGGCAGACGTGCTCACCAACGAGCTTCCAGGAGCAGCGCTCGCGGTAGCGAACATCGCACTCGACCTCTGCGAGCGGGCCGGCACCCGTGTGGCCTCGGGTCAGCTCGTGACGTCCGGGTACCTCGAGTCCGAGCGCCCCGAGCTTCAGGGCTG
>DATHAG010000100.1:0-5351 GCA_035296825.1 Gaiellaceae bacterium
GATTCCATCCGCCGAGACCGGCACCCGCCATCGCACCGCCGAACGCGTCGCCAAGCAGACCGGGGCCCTCGTGATCTCGATCTCCCAGCAGCGCGAGACGGTCACGCTCTTCGTCGGCGACCTCCGCTACCAGCTCGGCGAGATCTCGGACGTCCTCGCCCGCACGAACCAGGCGGTCGGGACGCTCGAGACGTACCGGACGCGGCTCGACCAGGGGCTCACGCGTCTGACCGCGCTCGAGTTCCAGAGCGCGGTCATGCTCGACGACGTCCTCGTCGTCCTGCAGCGGGCGGAGATGACGACGCGGATGGCCGAGGAGATCGAGCGGAACTGCGTCGAGCTCGGCGAGGAGGGGCGTCTCATCCGGATGCAGCTCGACGAGCTGATGGAGGACGTCCCGCGCGACAAGGCGGCGGTCGTCCACGACTACGAGCTCTCGGGCGACCCGGCCAACGCCGCCGTCGCGCTCGAGCGCCTCGCGGACCTCCCGCACGAGCGGCTCGTCGAGTTCGAGGAGATCGCGGCGCTCCTCGGCTACCCGCGCGAGGCGAACCCTCTCGACTACACCGTCGTCCCGCGCGGGCACCGCGTGCTCGGCCACATCCCGCGGCTGCCGGACACGATCGTGCGGCAGGTGGTGCGCGACTTCGAGTCGCTCGACGCCGTCATCCGTGCGAGCCAGCGCGACCTCGAGGCGGTCGAGGGCGTCGGCGCAGTCCGCGCGCGCGAGATCCGCGAGGGCCTCCGGCGCCTCCAGGAGCACAACCTGGTGGACCGGTACCTCCAGCTCTAGCCGGCGGCCTCGCGCGGATCGCGAGTTCTTTACAAAAGCCCTGCTCTTTGCGGACGCGGCCGACTTTGTGCGCGAAAAATCCCTGGAAACCTAGCTTTTTCCGGCCGTTCCAGGTACAATTGGACTGTTTGGAGAGGCGTCGGGCGCGCCTTCGCGTGCACGCATATTCGGTCCAAGGGAGGAAGGCTTGTACGAAGTCGGCGAAAAGGTCGTCTACCCGCATCACGGCGCGGGGGTCGTCGTGAAGAAGGAGACGCGCACCATCCTCGGGCAGGAGCGGGAGTACCTCACGATCCAGATCCTGCACAACGACATGACCGTCAACGTCCCGTCGGAGAACTGCGAGCGGGTCGGTCTGCGGAAGGTCATCGACGAGGAGATGGTCGAGCGGGTCCTCGAGGTTCTCCACGGCGACGGCACGAAGATGCCGAAGAACTGGAATCGCCGCTTCAAGTACAACCGGGACAAGATGAAGACCGGCGACATCTTCGAGCTGGCCGAAGTCGTTCGTAACCTTTCCTTGCGTGACAGCGAGAAGGGGCTCTCCACGGGCGAGAAGCAGATGTTCGTGAAGGCGAAGAAGATCCTTGCCAGTGAGCTGATGTACGCGAAGGGCTTCGACGAGGACGGCGCAACCGCCTGGCTCGACGAGGAGCTCAGCGCGGTCGGCAAGTCTGCCCTGGCTACTACCTAGCAGAAGGGCTCACCGAAACGAAGCGCTGGCCTTCGGGCCGCGCTGCTCGCCCCGAGGGGCGTCCTCAGTCGCACCGATAGCGCTGCTATCGGCACTCCCTGGCGTCCTTGCCTCGGAACGACCATCGCACCCGACGACGAGCGGCGTTCCAGCGATCCCTCCTACTAGGGCAGCGGGCGGGGCCAGGAGGCCGGCCTGCTCGACCGCAGACGGGCACGGCCCGGCATGCTATTGCGGTGTCCGACACCGGCGTCTGGGCGATCCTTGTTGCAGCCGGGCGCGGTGAGCGCCTCGGCGGCGACCGCCCGAAAGCGTTTGCGAAGCTGGGCGATCGGCCCCTGCTCGCCGAGAGCCTCGAGCGGCTGGAGGACTCGGAGTGGATCGAGGCAATCGTCGTCGTCGTGCACGAGGACTGGGTCGAGCCTGCGATCCTCCTCGCGGAGGAGCTGGGCGCGGGCAAGGTGAACGCGTGCGTGCACGGTGGTGAGACGAGAGCCGACTCCGTCCGCCTCGGAATGGCCGAGGTCCCGACCGAGGCTGCGGTAGTCCTGGTCCACGACGCCGCGAGACCTTTCCTGCCGCCCGAGGTGATTGACCGGGTGCTCCACGCTCTCGGGGAAGGCTGGGACGGAGTCGTGCCGGCGCTCGAAGTCGCCGACACGCTGAAGCGGGTCAGGGCCGACGGCGCGGTGATCGAGACCGTGGAGAGGGGCGGGCTCTACGGCGTCCAGACGCCTCAAGCCTTCGTGGCCGAGACCTTTCGGCGGGCGCTCGCCGGCTCAGTCGAATCGCCGACGGATTGCGCAGGATTCGTCGAGGCGAGCGGAGGCCGCGTCAGGATCGTCGAAGGAGACAGGCGTCTCGTCAAAGTGACGACCGCGGAGGACCTCGAGCTCGTCGAGGCGCTGGTCGGCCGGTGATCGTCGACTACCACATGCACCTCCGCGGCCCGAGCGCGGGGCCGGAGGAGGGCCCGGTCGAGCACACGGCAGCCGCGGTCGAGGCCTATGTGGACGCGGCCTCCGCGCACGGCGTCGACGAGATCGGCTTCACCGAGCACCTCTACTACTTTCGCCAGTTCGAGGGCCTCGTCACGCATCCCTACCAGCTTGACCGCATGGACCACGATCTCGACACCTATGTCGAGGCGGTGGTCGAGTCGAAGGATCGCGGCCTGCCGGTGAAGCTCGCGCTCGAGGTCGACTGGTTTCAGGGGCGGGAGGAGGAGCTTGCCCGGGCACTCGAGCCGTATCCCTGGGACTACCTGGTCGGGTCGGTGCACATCGTGGACGGAGAGGCGATCGACCTCGAGCCGGGCGCGTGGGGGCAACGGCCGGTCGGCGACGTCTGGCATCGCTATTTCGACCAGTTGCGTGCTCTGGCGCGCAGCCGGATCGTCGACGTGCTCGCCCACCCCGACCTCGTGAAGATCTTCGGGCGCCGTCCGGGGCCCGAGCAGGCGAGGGCCCAGTACGAGGAGACCGTGGAGGTGATGGACGAGTGCGGAATTGCGGTGGAGGTCTCGAGCGCGGGCCTGCACAAGCCCGTTGGGGAGATCTATCCCGCCCGGGAGTTCCTCTCTCTCTGCCGGGAGCACGGGGTGGGTGCCACCACGGCCTCTGACGCGCACCTCTCCCAGAACGTCGGGCGGGATCTGGATCGCGCTGTCGAGCACCTGCAACAGGCCGGGTACGGGACGATCACGGTCTTCGAGGGCCGCGAGGCCAGGCAGGAGCCGCTCGGATGACCGATCTGCGGGTCGGCATCGGCGTCGACGCACACGCCCTGAGCGAGGCCGTGCCGCTGGTTCTCGGAGGGGTCGAGTTCCCGGGCGAGCCTGGGCTCGTCGGGCACTCGGACGGGGACGTCGTCTCGCACGCGTTGATCGACGCGCTTCTGGGGGCGGCCGCGCTTGGGGACATCGGCGAGCTCTTCCCCCCGGGAACGCCCGCCTGGCACGGCGCCTCGTCGATCAGCCTCCTCCAGCACACGTGTGAGGTCGTTCGCGAAGCAGGCTTCGAGCTAGTGAATGCGGATTGCGTGCTCGTCGGGGAGCGGCCCAGGATTGCGCCCGTCCGTGCCGAGATTTGCGCCCGGCTCGCTGGAGCCATGGGCACGGAGCCGGATCGCGTCACCGTTCGCGCGACGACCACGGATGGGCTCGGGTTCACGGGACGGGGTGAGGGTCTCGCAGCTCACGCGGTCGCGCTTCTTCGCCGTGCGTAGCGGCCGCCTCGCCATGCAGTCGTTGCTTCGGCGCTGGGCCCGGCTCCTGGCGCTTGCACTCCTTGCAGGGGCCGTTGGATGCTTCTTTCTCCCCTTCCTCGCAGTCGACTTCGAGCCGCGTCGCGCTCGTGCGACCGGGATCCAACTGGTCACCGACTCAGCCTCATACCGCGGTGAGTATCAGCACGGTTCCTATGAGGGCGAAGTCGAGACTGTCATCCGGAACGGGCGCTTCTGGGCGATCCCGTCCTTGGCGTTCGCGTTGCTCGCGCTCGCCCTCGCGCTGCTCCCGTCGCGGACGGCTTGGGTCGCCGCAGTCTTCATGTCGGTTCTCGGCGTCCTGACCCTCCTCGCGCTCTTCCAGGGCACGAGCACGCCCTTCCACCCGCCCTTCCCCGATCGCCGCTACGGCTTCTGGCTCGCGATCCTCTTCTTACTGGGCGGTGGGGCGGCGCTCGGCTTCTGGCTGCGTGAGCCGGCGAGCTACCGGGTCTCAGACAGCCGGCTTCAAGATTGGCTGCGTGACCTCTGATGCCCCAGGGAGTGCGACCAGCTCGCCGCTCCGGTGCACGAGGCCGTCCCGCTCCAGCGCAGCGACAGCGTCCGCGTCCAGCTCGGAGAGGGGCCGCGGCTTCTGCGCCACGAGCCGCAGGATGCTTGCCCGGCGCTGCCGGAACGATCCCTCGAACCGGCTTTGCGCTCGTCGCGGCTCGTACCGGCGGCCGCGAGACGGGCACCCAAAGGCAAGCGGGCAGATCTTGCAGCGCGGGATCCGCGCCAGGCAGATCGTGGCGCCGAGATCCATGAGGGCCTGGCCGGAGTGGTGCGAGAACGCCTCGCCCGTCCGCTTCTGGATGCGAGCGACGTTCGTGTCGACGGGCAGCACCGGCCGGCTGAGCGCGAAGCTCGAGACGGCGGCCGCCGTGTAGGGGCCGACTCCGGGGAGCTCGGTCAGGTCGTCCGGCCACCCGCGTTCGGCGATCCGTTGGGCCGCCCGGTGCAAGCTGACCGCGCGCCGGTTGTAGCCGAGGCCCTGCCAGGCCTGGATGACGTCGGCGAGACTCGCAGCGGCCAGCGCGTCGGCGGTCGGCCAGCGGGCGATCCATTCCCGGTATCGCGGGACGACCCGATCGACCTGAGTCTGCTGGAGCATCACCTCCGAGACGAGGATGGCGTACGGATCGCGAGTCCGCCTCCACGGAAGGTCGCGGCCGTGCTCGCCGAACCAGGATAGAAGAGCCGCCTCCACGAGACGACTCTAGAGGGTGGGGTCGCTGTAGATTGAGCTCATGGTGAGGGTTCGCTTCGCTCCGAGCCCGACCGGTTCCCTTCACCTCGGTGGCGCGCTCACAGCGGTCGCGAACCGGAACTTCGCGGATGAGCACCTGGGCGTTCTTATCCTGAGGATCGACGACACGGACGCCTCGCGGACCGAGGAGGGGTCGGAGGCAGGAATCCTGCGGGACCTGGACTGGCTCGGTGTGCCCTTCGAGGAGGGGCCTGTTCGCCAGAGCGAGCGAAGCGAGCTCTACCGAGCGGCCGCCGACCGGCTGGTCGAGAAGGGGGCGGCGCGCGACGACGAGGGCCCGGTGCGCTTCCGGAGTGAGCACGAGCCAACGCTCCTGCGCGCGGACGGAA
>DATHAG010000101.1:0-2926 GCA_035296825.1 Gaiellaceae bacterium
GTCGGCCACGCGCAAGGCCGTGGTCTTCGAGACGCCGGGCGTAACGCGTGATCGCAAGGAGATTGTCTGCGAGTGGAATGGGAAGCGGTTCATCCTCGTCGACACGGGCGGCGTCGACATCGTCGATCCCTCGCCGATCACCCGTGCGATCGTCGATCAAGCGCGTCGCGCGGTGGAGGAGGCCGATCTCGTCCTCTTCATCGTCGATGCGAAGACCGGCGTCATGCCCGGGGACGAGGAGGTGGCCGAGATCCTCCGGCGCGCCCGAAAGCCGGTCCTCGTCCTCGCGAACAAGGTCGACGATCCCAAGCGCGACGACGAGGCGCTCGAGTTCCACCGGCTCGGCCTCGGCGACCCGATTCCGGTTTCCGCCCTCCACGGTCACGGCACTGGGGACCTGCTCGACCGGATCGTCGACGAGCTGCCCGGCGGCGGTCCTCGCGAGGTCGGCGAGGACGCCATCGGAGTTGCCATCCTCGGCCGGCCGAACGTCGGGAAGTCGAGCCTTCTGAACGCACTTGTCGGTGCAGACCGCGTCATGGTCTCGGAGGTGCCCGGTACGACGCGCGACTCGATCGACACGGTGCTGAAGCGAGGCGACACGACCTTCGTGCTCGTGGACACGGCCGGAATGCGGCGCAAGCGCAGGCAACGTCAGGGCATCGAGTACTACTCGGAGCTCCGGACGCTTCAGGCCGCAGAGCGTGCGGATGTCGCCCTCGTCCTCGTGGACTCGAGCCAGGGGCTCGTCGACCAGGACCTTGCCGTCGCCGACGTTGCGCGTGCGGCGGGGTGCTCCACGCTCGTCGTCCTCTCGAAATGGGACATCGCCAGTGTGGGAATCGAGGACGTTCGCCCCAGGATCCAGGACCGGCTGCGGCAGCGGCCACCCCTCGTTGCAGTCTCGGCCGCGCGCAAGCGCGGCCTCGGGAAGCTGCTCGACCGGGTCGAGGAGCTGCAGGCCAAGCACACGGCCCGCGTGCCGACGGGTGAGCTGAACCGGTTTCTGCAGGAGCTTCGCGCCCGCCGTCCGGGCCCGCAGCGAAACGGACGCCGCCTGAACCTGCTCTACGGGACCCAGGTCGGCGTCAGACCGCCGCGCTTCAAGTTCTTCGTGAACGACCCCGGCCTCCTCACCCGCGACTACGGCTACTGGGTCGAGAATCAGGTGCGAGACGAATTCGGGCTCTCCGGCGTTCCGGTCATCATCGACTTCGCCCGCCGCTCGTGAGGGCAGTCGTCGTTGGAGGCGGGTCCTGGGGCTCGGTGTTCGCAGCGCTCCTCGCCGAGCGCGGCCACCAGGTGACGCTCGCCTGCCGCGACGCGCTGCAGGCGCGCGCGATCGCCGAGACGGGACGAAATCCGCGTTACGTCCGGGACGCCCAGCTCGCCGCAGTCTCGGCCACGACCGTCGAGAATGCGCCGGTTGCGGAAGCCGAGCTTGTCTGCCTAGCCGTCCCGAGCCGCGCCTTCGCCGAGGTTGCCCGGGCGCTCCCGGGGCAGGCGCCGGTCCTCTCCTTGGCCAAGGGGCTGGACCCAGCTACCGGGCAGCGGCTCTCGACCGCGGTTCGGGGACGGCCGGTGGCCGTGCTCTCGGGCCCCAACCATGCCGAAGAGATCGCTGCGGGTCTCCCCGCGGCCGCCGTGATCGCGTCCGAAGACGAGGAGCTGGCCATGAGGCTCCAGGAGGAGCTCATGTCACCGAGGTTCAGGGTGTACGTCAACGCGGACGTGGTCGGGGTCGAGCTCTGCGCAGCGACGAAGAACGTCATCGCCCTCGCGGCCGGCGCCGTTGACGGCCTCGAAGTCGGAGACAACGCCAAGGCGGCGATCATCACGCGAGGCCTGGCGGAGATGGCGCGGCTCGGGGAGGCCGCGGGTGGCCGCCCGGAGACGTTCTCCGGGCTTGCCGGCATGGGGGACCTCGTCGTCACGTGCTGGAGCCGCCACAGCCGCAACCGGAGGGCGGGCGAGCTGATCGCCAGGGGCGCGTCGCCCCAGGAGGCGCTCGCCGAGATCGCGATGGCAGTCGAAGGCCTCAGCACCGCCCCGGCCCTTCGCGACCTCGCGCGCGGGCTCGGGGTCGAGCTCCCGATCACGGAGGCCGTCTGTCAGATCCTGAGCGGCGCGAGCCTGACCGAGCTGGCGACCGGGCTCATGGGACGTAAGCCCACGGGGGAGTGAGCAAAGAGGGATGTCTAGACTGAGCAAGGTGAGACTCCGAGCCCTCCTCGTCACGGTCGTCACCTGCCTTGCGGTCGTCGCGGTCGGCTGCGGCGGCGGCAGCAGTAGTGCTTCGACTGCGGCCGGTGCGGACGTCGCGCCAGCCTCGGCGCGACTCTTCATCTCCCTCAACACCGACATCGAGGGGGACCAGATTACGACGTTCCGGACGCTGCTCGACAAGTTTCCGGGCAGCGACGGCCTCCTACGAATGGCACTCGCCGAGCTCGAGCAGGAGAACGTCGACTTCGAGCAGGACGTGAAGCCTGCCCTCGGCCCGGAGCTCGACATCGTGCTTCTGGATCTGGGACCGGGCGGAGAAGCTGCCGATCCCGAGGTGGTCGCCCTGCTCCAGCCGGACGATCCCGCCAAGCTCGACGCGCTGCTCGAGCAGGACACGGGTGGATCCCCCACCGTCAAGGAGGAGGTTGAGGCCTGGACTGTCCTCGCGGAGAGTCAGGCCTCCATCGACCGCTTCAAGGAGATGCGATCAGGTGGCACGCTTGCCGACAGCGACAGATACGCCGACGCGATGGAAGGTCTCCCGGAGGACGCACTCGCCCGGGCCTACGTGAACGCCGACCTGATTCTGGAGTCGTACAAAGCGGCGGGGCCGGCATTGGATGCGCAGGCCTTCGATCAGCTGTTTTCTAACGGTGTTCCGTCGGTCGGGGGCACGGTCAGCGCCGAGGCGGGAGGGCTT
>DATHAG010000102.1:0-5750 GCA_035296825.1 Gaiellaceae bacterium
CCGTCGACGCCTTCGAAGGTGATGAACATTGAGCCGCCCTAGGATATGAGGACGTGCGGGCGATTGTCACAGGCGGCGCGGGCTTCATCGGTTCGCACCTAGTCGACGCGCTCGTGGCGCGTGGGGACGACGTTCTCGTGGTCGACAGTCTCGCCACCGGCAAGCGGGAGCGGCTGAACAAGGCGGCCACGTTGGTCGTCGGGGACATCCGCGACGCGAGCGTGCTCGGCGAGACGTTTCGGGAGACGAGGCCCGACGTCTGCTTCCATCTCGCGGCGCAGGCCAACGTCCGCACGTCGGTCGAGAAGCCCGTCTTCGACGGCGATGTCAACATCCTCGGGACGGTCGCGGTGCTCGAAGCAGCGCGCGCGCACGACACCCAGGTGATTTTCTCTTCGACCGGTGGCGCCATCTACGGCGAGTGCGAGCACCCGGCGGGCGAGGCCTCCGCACTGCAGCCGATCTCTCCCTATGGGACCTCGAAGCTCGCGGGCGAGGAGTACCTCCGCACCTACAACCGCCTGTACGGGACGCAGCACGTTGCCTTTCGCTACGCGAACGTCTACGGGCCGAGGCAAGACCCGCACGGCGAGGCGGGCGTCGTCGCGATCTTCTTCGGGCGCATCGCCTCGGGGGAGCGACCGCGGATCTTCGGAGACGGCCGCCAGACGCGCGATTACGTGTACGTGGGCGACGTCGTCGAGGCCACCCTTTTGGCCCCGGGGAAGGCCGGCGGTGTCTTCAACGTCGGAACCGGACAGGAGACCTCGGTCGTGGAGCTCTACGGCGTGTGCCGACGGGTGAGCGGTGCCGAGCTCGAGCCCGAGTTTGCCGAGGCGCGGCTCGGTGAGCTCGCCCGCAGCGTGCTCGACCCGGCGCGCGCGGAGCGCGAGCTCGGCTTCCGCGCGGAGGTCTCGGTCGAGGACGGACTAACGCGGACCTGGGATTCGATTCAGGGAGAAGGAGAGGAACGGCCGGGCGCGAAATAGCCGCCCCGTGGAACATCCAGCCTCCCTTTCTACTCCCGGCACCTGGCGCGCCGCCGCCCTTGTCGCAGCGGGCGTGGCGGCACTCGAGCTCGTCGTCCTCGTGGTCGTCCTCCTGGCAGCCTTCGTGAAGCCGTTCTCGAACGACGCCGACATCGTCGCGGCAGTGACCCCGGGTAAGCAGGCCGCAAAGGTCGAGGCCACGACGCCGGCCACCGGTCCGGCCAGTAAGCAGACGTCCGCGAAGGCTCCGGTCGCCAAGCTGGCCCGCAACGAGACCTCGGTCCTCGTGCTGAACGGGAACGGCACCCCAGGCGCCGCAGACCAGGCCGCCGGTGTCGTGCAGAGCCTCCGCTATCTGATCGCCGGCACCGGGAACGCGCCTCGCACCGACTTCGCTCGCTCCCTCGTCATGTACCGCCCGGGATACAAGGGGGAGGCGATGCGCCTCGCCAAGGACGTACGTCTGAGGCGTGTCGTCCCGCTTGACGGCATGCGCGCGGCAGAGCTCCAGGGCGCGCACGTCGCGCTCATCCTCGGCCGGCAGTAGTTCCGGGGCTACGCTAGACGCGTGGCTGGAGAACCGCTCCTCGTCCGTGCCGCCCGGCGGGAGCCTGTCGAGCGAACTCCCGTCTGGTTCATGCGCCAGGCCGGTCGCTCGCTGCCGGAATACCGGAAGATTCGCAAGCGCTACAACCTCTTCGACGTCTGCCGCCGGCCCGAGCTCTGCGCGGAGGTGACGCTCCAGCCGGTGCGCGTACTTGGCGTCGATGCAGCCGTCATGTTCGCCGACATCATGCTGCCGGTGATCGGCATGGGCATCGACGTCGAGTTGGTCGAGAACGTCGGGCCGGTGATCGCCGAACCGATCGAGTCAATGGCCGACGTGGCGCGACTTGTCGTGCCCGAGCCCGAGGAGTCGGTGCCCTTCATCCTTGAAGCGGTTCGCATCGTTCGGACCGAGCTCGAGCCCGAACGAGCCCTGATCGGGTTCTGTGGCGGCCCGTTCACCGTGGCCGGCTACCTGATCGAGGGAAAGCCGACCCGCGACTTCCTGAAGACCAAGCAGTGCATGTACGGCGCACCTGAGGTGTGGCACGAGCTCATGGAGAAGCTCACGGAGACTTCCATCGCCTACCTCGCGGGCAAGGTTCGGGCCGGCGCAGACGTGATCCAGCTCTTCGACTCCTGGGTAGGCCACCTCTCCGTCGACGACTACCGGGAGTTCGTGGCGCCGTATTCGACGCGAATCCTGGAGACACTCGACGTCCCGACCATCCACTTCGGCACCGGCACGACGCACCTGCTCGAAGACATGGCGGAGGCAGGTGGGGACGTGATCGGGATCGACTGGCGGATCCCGATCAACCGGGGCTGGGATCTCGCGGGCCACGATCGGGGCGTCCAGGGGAACCTCGACCCGACGCTGCTCCTTGGGGACTGGGAGCGGGTCGAGCGGGGAGCGCACGGCGTCCTCGATGCCGTGGACGGGCGCCCGGGGCACATATTCAACTTGGGCCACGGCGTGCTGCCGGCGACGGATCCCGCCGATCTGGCCCGTATCGTCGAGCTCGTGCACGAGCGAACGCGGACCGAGGTGGCCGCGTGAGAGCGCCTCCCGAGCACTTGACGGTCGACGCGCGTCTAGGGCGGGTCCCGACCCGCCCCCCTGCTCGCGCTCGAGCGTACCGCCGACAAGCTCGCGTGTGGCACGCGCGATGTCGCCAGTATGTGAACGGACCGTGACGAAGGACACCGCTGTCGTGCTGATGGCCTACGGGAGCCCTTCGCGGCTCGAGGACGTCCCCGCCTACTTCCAGGACATCCGTGGCGGGCGACCCGTCCGCCAGGAAGCCTTGGACGCACTCGTCGCCCGCTACCGTCGCGTCGGCATCTCCCCTCTGAACGAGATCACCGAGGCGCAACGCGCCGGGCTCGAGCAGGAGCTCGGAGTTCCTGTCTTCGTCGGGATGAAGCACTGGCAGCCCCGGATCGCGGACGCCGTCTGCGAGGCCCTCGCGCGCGGAGCGACAATCGTCGTCGGGCTCGTGCTCGCGCCCCACTACTCGGGGATCTCGATCGGCGGCTACAGGGAGCGGCTCGAGGCTGCCCTCGACGGCCGGGCGGATCTCCACATGATCGAGAGCTGGCACGACCACCCGCCCTACCTGGACGCCCTGGCCGAGCGGGTGCGCGGAACGGACGCGCACGTCGTCTTCACCGCCCACAGCCTGCCGGCGCGAATCCTCGAGAACGGCGACCCCTACCGCGACCAGCTCCTCGAGACGTCCCGGCTCGTGGCGGAACGCGCCGGCATCGAGAGCTGGTCGTTCGCCTTCCAGAGCGAGAGCCCGACCGGTGAGCCCTGGCTCGGGCCGGACATCCTGGACGAGCTGGAGGCGCTTCATGACCGCGGTGTCGAGACGGTTCTGATCGCACCGGTCGGATTCGTGTCCGACCATCTGGAGATCCTTTGGGACATCGATGTGGAAGCTCGAGAGAAAGCCGCCGAGCTCGGGTTGAAGCTCGACCGGATCCAATCGATGAACGCAGATCCTGCCTTCGTGCGGGGGCTTGCCGATCTCGTCCGGGAGGCCGCATGAGCGTCGCTCGGCTTCGGCTCGCTCCCGCGGGGGAAACCATGTTTTTCCCGCGAGCCCCCTTCTTACAGGCCAGCGTGGAGGAACCTCCCGGTTCCCCTCCACACACTCATAAGCCGAAGATCGGCCTATGAGCACCCGCAGCTGCCCGGATTGGCCGACCCTCCTCGAGGTCGCGCCCGACCTGCACTTCAAGCACTACACCCTGGGCGAAGCCCGAGTGCCGGCGGAGGTGCTCGTCTCCCTTCCGAACATCCCGCTCGAGGCTGTCGCGATCTGCGCTGATCTCGACCACAACGTCTTCAATCCGACGCACACCGATCCCGATGTCGCGGACGCACTGCGCGCCACGCACTGGTATGACCTCCGTGAGTGGGCGAATCAGGCGCCACGCCAAGATTCGACGTAGATGATCGATCGCAAAGCACCACACTCGCGGTCAACCGACTAGGCTGGTTCCATGGGCAAAGGCTACGCAGAGGGGCCGGCAGCAGAGGAGCGGTTCGCGGCGCTCGAGCGGGGCGAGACGGATGCCGTCGTCGTGCACCCGCCCGACCGTCAGGCGGTGTACGGGTCGACGCCCGATGACCCGTCGCGACATTTCATCGGCTGGCGCGAGGACGTCGACCCGGACCGGCTCTTCGAGAGCGGCAAGGCCTGGGGACTCACGGTCGTCCTCCGTTCGAGTCCGCCAAACGAGGGCTAGACGAAAGCCGGATCGCAGGGCTCAGGCGGTTTCAAAGCCGCATGGATCCTTGAACATTTTCTGTTAGAGCGTCACCGGAGGCCACGGGAAGCCACCGGATCCTGACCAGCAATCTGACACCTGAGCTGAAGCAGCTCGGGGCGGCTGATTCGCCTCGTGGGAAGGCGTTCCACGTGAAGCAGGTACGCGAGGCGGAGTGTCCGAAAGCAGCCTCGGCTGTGAGCCGCCTTGGCTGTGAGCCGTCTAGCCGCTGGGTTCCGAGTGTTTGCTCCCTCACGCCTTCCTCCTCCGGGGTTGACCCGCCGGAAGGGAATGCCCAGGATGAGATGCCCGCATCGAAGCAACTTGGGCTCCGCGGCTTGAATATCGACGACTCTACCCCCCGCACGGACGAACCCGAGATCCGGACGTTCTTGATCGCCGACGTTCGCGGGTACACCCGGTACACGCAGGAGCACGGCGACGAAGCGGCGGCTCGTCTCGCTGGGTCGTTCGCCGAGATCGTCGAGAGCGTGGTCGAAGGCTCTGACGGCCGTCTCGTCGAACTCCGCGGTGACGAGGCGCTCGTCGTTTTCGGGTCCCCGCGGAGCGCGATTCGCACCGCCGTTGCGCTTCAGCAGCGGCTCGTCGAGCAAATGCGATCCCAGGATCTTCCCCTGCGGGTAGGCATCGGCCTCGACGCCGGTGAGGCGGTGCCCGTGGCGGGGGGCTACCGAGGCGGGGCGCTCAATCTCGCGGCGCGCCTCTGCAGCCTCGCGCGCCCGGGGGAGGTCCTCGTGAGCGAGGGGCTTGTGCACCTCGCGCGCAAGGTGGACGACATGGCGTACATCGATCGCGGCCGGGTGAACGTAAAAGGGCTGTCCGAGAGGGCTCGTGTCTACCAGGTCGCGTTTCCGCTCGATATGCCTTCGGAAGACCCGCGGGCGCACCGCTCGCGAACGACTGCCATTGTCACCGCCGTCGCGGTGGGCGCGATTGCACTTCTTGCTCTTGTCATTGCCGTTATCACTACCGGCTTCGGGGGATCGAATCCGCCCGAGCGGATCGAGGCAAACGCTCTTGCGGCGATCGATTCCGAGCGGGCGGAGCTGGCGAGCCAGACACCAGTTGGGAACGGACCCACTGCCGTCACGGTCGGCCTCGGGTCGGTCTGGGTCGCGAACAGCGTTGACGGAACGGTGTCGCGGATCGATCCCGATCGCGACGAGCGGCCCGTCATCCGCGTGCGAGGAACGCCGGGCGGGATCGCGGCAGGAGAAGGGGCAGTCTGGGTCACGGATGCGACCGGACGCACACTTTCCCAGATCAGTCCCGACTCCAACACGGTTGTGCGCGACGACATCGCGGTTGGCAACGGTGCCGGCGCCGTCGCGATTGGGGACGGGGCCATATGGGTGGCGAACGTGCTGGACGGCACCGTGTCGCGCGTGGACCCGAGGCGCGGAATCGAGACGGACG
>DATHAG010000103.1:0-4851 GCA_035296825.1 Gaiellaceae bacterium
AGAGCTGGTCCGTGCCCCCGAGCTCTATGTCGGCCTCGACGGCGACCGAGTCGTATGCCTGCATCAGAGGGTAGAGGAGCTCCGAGACCGAAATCGGTGCCTGCGCGGCGAAGCGCGTCGCGAAGTCGTCCCGTTCGAGAAGTCGCGCGACGGTGATCGTGCGCGTGAGCCGCACCACGGACGCGAAATCGAGCTTCCCGAGCCATTCGCCGTTGAAGCGGACCTCCGTTCGCTCCGGATCGATGATCTGCGAAGCCTGCTCGAAGTACCTCTTCGCGTTCGCGTCGATCTCCTCGTCGGAAAGCACAGGCCGCTCGGCCGAGCGGCCGGACGGGTCGCCGATCCGCCCGGTGTAGTCGCCGACGATGAGGATCCCCTGGTGGCCTGCGCGCTGGAAGGCGGCCATCCGCTGAAGCGGCAGCCCGTGGCCCACGTGGATGTCGCGCGCGGTCGGATCGATGCCGAGCTTGACGCGGAGCGGCCGGTCCAGATCCAGCTTGCGCTCGAGCTCTCCTTCCGGGAGCACGTGCACGGCGTTTCGTGCCAGCTCGCGGAGGACTTGTGGGGCGGCCATGACCGCCGATCATAGTGAGCGCCCGCCGCGACCCTGACTCCCTGTTCGGGGCCAACCGCCGCACTGCGACTACAATCAGGCCCTTCGTGCTGTTTCGACGAAGCAAGACGCCGAAGCCCCGTCGGCGCAGGATCCGCAAGCTTCGAGCACTCGTCCTGCTGCTCGTGGTCGGCCTCCTTTCGATGGTGGCCTTCACCTACGGGCTCGTGATGGCGATCGCCAGCGAGATCCCCAGGCTCGATCCTGCGAACCAGGCCAACAACCTGAGTCAGGACGGCTACGTCTATGCGTCCGACGGCAAGACGATCCTCGCGGTCCTGCGGGGGGAGGAAAGCAGGGTGATCGTGACCTCCGATCAGATCGCGCCCGTCGTGAAGCAGGCGATCGTCGCCGTCGAGGACCGCCGCTATTGGGAGCATCGGGGCGTCGATGTCCGCGGGATCGCGCGCGCGGTCTGGTCCGACCTCAGGCACAAAGAGGTCGTCCAGGGCGGCTCGACCATAACGCAGCAGTTCGTGAAGAACACGGTCACGCAGAACGACCGCACGATCAGCCGCAAGCTGAAGGAGGCCGCGCTCGCGTGGCAGCTCGAGCGGCTCTGGTCGAAGGACCGGATTCTGACCGCGTATCTGAACACGATCTTCTTCGGGAACGGTGCGTACGGCATCCAAATGGCTGCGCGCGTCTACTTCGACAAGCCGGCGCTCGACCTGACGCTCGCCGAGGCGGCGCTCCTCGCCGGCATTCCTGCGAACCCGTCCGCCTACGACCCCGTTACGAGCCCCAGGACGGCGCGCGCGCGACGCGACACCGTACTCGGCCTCATGCGGGCACAAGGCCTGGTGACGCGCGCAGACTACGAGAAGGCGCTCGAAGCCCCGCTGCCCCGTCCCGAGGACGTGCGGATACCCGGCGCTCAGCGGCCCGCACAGTACTTCGCGGAGTATGTGAAGCAGCAGCTCATCCCCTACTACGGGTCGGGCAAGGTGTTTGGCGGAGGCCTCCGCATCCAGACGTCGATCGACCTGGAGCTTCAGAATCTCGCCCGGGACGCGATCGGGAAGTGGCTTCCCGACCCGAAGGGCCCGGCGGCGGCGCTCGTCGCGATCGACCCGCGGGACGGTCGGGTGCTCGCGATGGTCGGAGGCAACAGCTATCGCAAGAGCCAGTTCAACCTCGCCGTCCAGGGAGAGCGTCAGTCCGGCTCGTCGTTCAAGCCGTTCGTGCTCGCAGCCGCGCTCGCGGAGGGCATCTCGCCCGTCACCAGCTTCACCTCGAAGCCGACGCTCATCAACCTCGGCGACAAGCTCTGGTCGGTTCATAACTACGAGGGTTCCTACCTCGGGACAATCGACCTGACCAAGGCCACCGTCTTCTCGGACAACTCGGTGTACGCGCAGCTCACCGCCCAGGTTGGCCCGAAGAACGTGGCCCGTATGGCCCACGCGCTCGGCGTCAACAGCCGCCTGAACGACTACTTCGGCATCGGGCTCGGCGTCGAGGCGGTGAACCCGCTCGAGATGGCGCGGGCGTTTTCTACGTTCGCCAACAACGGCGCGCGCGTCGACGGCCGGCTCCTCGGCAACGTCCCGCGTGCGGTTCTTTGGGTCGGAGAAGACTGCAAGGGTCGCACCACCCGACTCAGTGAAGGCCAGTGCAAGCGGATCAGCGAGAACACTCCCACCGGGAGGCAGGTTCTCGACCCGAACAAAGCTGCCACAGTGACCTCGATCCTCTCCCAGGTCGTCCGGGACGGGACTGGACAGCGGGCGGCGCTCGTCGACCGGCCGGTCGCCGGGAAGACGGGCACGACCGAGAACTACGGGGACGCCTGGTTCGTCGGCTACACCCCGCAGCTCGCGGTCGCGGTCTGGGTCGGCTATCCCTCCACCTTGCGGTCGATGGAGACCGAGTTCCACGGAGATCCCGTCGCGGGAGGAACGTTCCCCGCCCTCATCTGGAAGACATTCGCGCAGAGCGCACTCCGGGCGAAGAACGAGGCGCCCGAGCTCTTCCCTGCACCCCTGTACGAGTCTGCGGCGCCGTACGAGGTCGTTTACCGCAACAACCGATGGCTCCTCGACAACGGCAACTGCGAGGATACCCACCAGGTCATGTACGTCTCCGGGTCCGCGCCGGAGCGGCAGGCTTCTTGCAAGCCGAACGAGGTCGACGTCCCCCGTGTCGTCGGCGCATCGCTCGAGGATGCGAAGGCGCGCCTCGCCAGGACGCCGCTCGAGGCGCAGGTCGTGACGCGGCCGGCCAAGACCGGCGAGCGGATCGGCTACGTCGTCGCGCAGTTCCCCGCCCGGGGAACGCTTTCGTCCTACGCCACCGTTCGCCTCCTGATCCCGCGAGCCCTCCACGGCGTCGTACCCGACCTCATCGGCCTGACGATCGAGCAGGCCAGGGTCAAGCTCCGGCGAAACGGACTAGGGGCGATCGTCGAGGCTTCCGGGGACGGAGAGCCCGGAATCGTCCTCGGCCAGAGCCTCGAACCGGGGATCGCCGCTGGGCGCGACGCGACGATCAGGCTGGTCGTAGCGCGCGGCTGAGAAAGCGCGACCCCGCCAGCCCGTAGCGCCAAGGGAGCTCGGCAGCCTGGGAGATGCCGACGCGCGGGCCACGAATGACGTGTGCCGGTGCCGGAGCTTCACCAAGCGCAAAGGGCGGGCGGTCGAGCGGAAGTCCATCGTGATCGCCCGTCACTGCGAGGGCCTGGCAGAGGCGGCCGGGGCCCGAGCAGAGGAGCCGCTCATCCTCGAGGCTGCGCCGCTCACGCATCACGTCCACCCCCCAGGTCGGCTCGAGCGCCCGGACGAGCACCGCGGCCGCGGCTCCCTCCTCCTCACACACGAGGTTCAAGCACCAGTGGATTCCGTAGGAGCGATAGACGTACGCGTGCCCCGGAGCGCCGAACATGGAACGGTTCCGGACCGTCTCGCCGCTGAAGCCGTGACTGGCCGGATCCTCGCGATCGTAGGCCTCCACCTCGACGATCCGGCCGCCGACTCCGTTCACCAGGAGCGTGGCGCCGACCAGCTCAGGGGCGACGTCGTGGACCGAGCGAGCGAAGAACTCCTGTTTCACTCCTCGAAAAGCTGCTCGTCTTCGCGCGGCGTCGCCGTCGCCTCGAGCAGCCGGCGTGCCCGGCGTCCCAGCTCATCGAAGTCGACGCCCGCTTCCGACTTGATCGACCTGCGAAGCAACGGCCCGACCCGGTCGGCGTCGTTCGAAACGCGCTGGGCGAGCGAGAGCGCGTCGTCCAGGAGCGGACTCGCGAGCGCGTCGCGCTGGCCCATGTCCGCCAGGATCGTCCGCTCGGTTCGAGAAGCGATGACCGGCTCCGGAATTCCCTCCACCCAGACCAACGTGCGCCGGCCGCCGCCGCGATCCTCTCCGACGATCGGCTCGAGCCCGTAGATCCGATCGGCGCGGACGAACTTCCCGAATCCGAGAAAGACCATCTTTGGCTGCCCGTCGGCCATGACGGGATTATCCACGCCGCCCACCCGGAGCGGAAGCAGCCTGGCCGGCGAGCGCCGCGGCGACGAGTGCAAGCAGAGCCGGAATCCCGAGCGCGGCTCGGAGGCCGACCAGGCTCGTGACGAGCCCGATCAGGGCGGGGCCCAGGATCGAGCCCAGGTAGCTGACCGTCACGACGGCCGCGAGGGCGCTCCGGCCCGACCGGGCCCGCATGTTCCCAGCCGCGCTGAACACGGTGGGAACAACAGGCGCGAGCCCCGCTCCAAGGAGCGCGAAGCCCACGATCGCCGACGCCGTCGCGGGCACCGCGAGACCGAGGACCAGCCCCGTTGCCGCGAGCGTCGCGCCCCATCTGACGACGGCGACCGGCCCCACTCGGGCCGCGATCCGGTCGACGAGGAAGCGAGAGCCTGTGATTCCGACCGAAAAGCCGACGAAGGCGAGCGCGGCCGCCCCTCGGCTCGCATCCAGGCTCTCGTCGACGTAGACGGCGCTCCAGTCGATCGCGGCTCCCTCCCCAAGAAAGGAGCAGAAGCCGATGATTCCCAGGAGCAGCACCGCGGTTCCAGGGACATGGGCGCGAGCACCGGGGACTCGCTTACGCGGGAAATCGGCGGCGGCGAGATGTCGGAGCGCCGGTGCGCTCACGAGCGCGATCGAAAGCGCCGCCAGCCCGAAATGCAAACGCAATGAGACGTCCAGCGCCGCCGCAGCCGCCGCGCCCCCCGAGGCGACGAGCATGCCCGCGCTCCAGGTGCCGTGGATGCTCGACATGATCGACCGGCCATAGC
>DATHAG010000104.1:0-5645 GCA_035296825.1 Gaiellaceae bacterium
CGTGTTTGCGCGAGGTGGAACCGAAACTGCTCCTCGCTGGGGACCGACCACCCGAACGCGCCCTCACGGTCGGCGATGAAGCCGTCCACCGACACGCCCATCGAGTCGATCAGCATAGCGTCAGGTCGTCGCAGTCATGGAAAGGCCCGAGCGCGGGTAGAGCCCTTACTGATGTCAAGCGCGACGCTGGCTACGCGGCTTTGGGCGCGACCCCGGGGAGCCGACGCTTGAGCGCCGGGCCCGTGGGGATTCCTGGCCGAAGCTTCGATACCCGAGGACGCGATGACCATCAACCGCTCGAACGGCCCGCTAGGCGGGACGCCGATCCGCGATTACCAACGACGGCGTGCACGGACTGAAGCCGGCGGGGAGGGGAGCGAACGGTGAGGCTGCGCGAACTGGGCGGCCACGGCCTCGAGGTCACCGAGCAGGGGCTCGGGTGCATGGGGATGTCCGAGTTCTATGGGACCGCCGACGAAGGCGAGGCCGTCGCCACCATTCAGCGCTACCTCGACCTCGGCGGCAATTTCCTCGACACGGCCGACATGTACGGGCCGTTCACCAACGAGCGGCTCGTCGGCCGCGCCGTCCGGGACCGCCGCGAGTGGGTCGTGGTTGCAACCAAGTTCGGCAACCAAAGGGCCGAGGACGGGAGTTTCCTCGGGATAAACGGCCATCCCGACTACGTGCGCCAAGCCTGCGACGACTCGCTCGAGCGCCTCGGCATCGACTTCATCGATCTCTACTACCAGCACCGGGTCGACTCGGAGGTGCCGATCGAGGAGACCGTCGGCGCGATGTCCGAGCTCGTCGAGCAGGGGAAGGTCAAGTACCTTGGGCTGTCGGAGGCCGCGCCAGAGACGATTCGCCGCGCGCACGCCGTCCACCCGATCAGCGCGCTCCAGAGCGAGTACTCACTCTGGAGCCGCGACCCTGAGGACGCGATCCTTCCCACGGTGCGCGAGCTCGGGATCGGCTTCGTCGCCTACAGCCCGCTCGGCCGCGGTTTCCTGTCCGGTTCGATCCGCTCGCTCGACGACGTGGACGAGAACGACTTCCGGCGCCGGTCGCCGCGCTTCCAGGGCGAGAACTTCGAGCGCAACCTGGAGCTCGTCGACCGGGTGCAGGAGCTCGCCGAGGCGAAGGACGTGACGCCCAGTCAGCTTGCGCTCGCCTGGGTGCTTCACCAGAGCCCCGACATCGTGCCTATCCCGGGCACGAAGCGGCGTCCTTACCTCGAGGAGAACGTGGCCGCATCGCAGATCGAGCTGACGGGGCAGGAGCTCGAGCGCATCGACTCCGCCGCCCCGCGCGGAGCGGCCGCGGGCGACCGGTATCCCGACATGTCGACCGTCAACCGCTAGCGCGCGGGTACGCCGTGCTCGTAGCACGGGCGGGAGGCGAATCCACCTCGGCTTCCCCGCGATCGTCGAAGAGCCTTGTCGTTACGTCTTCGAGCTCACGGGTTGATCGCCGAGGAAACCGAGGCCAGGGGCTTCGTCTACGACGTCGAGACACGGCGGCTGTCGAGGTTTTCATAGGCGAGCCTTAGACCTGACGGGCCTATCGGCGGCCATTCCGCCTCACCCGCGCTCGGGCGATCGAAGATCCGGTTACCCGGGAGGAGAAGCTCGCTCGCTCGGGGCCGAATTGCGGTCCATGAGCTCGCGCATAGTCGCGAGGTATTCGTCCGAGAAGTCGACCTCGGCCGGCGCCGTCGTCTCGATGAACTCGGTCAGCACGCGCGCGAACCGGATCGGATCGGCGAGTTGCGGGAAGTGACCAACGTCGTCGAGGATCTCAAGGCGGCTGCCGGGCATCCCCCGATGGGCGATATCGGCATGGTGGACGGGGATGAGAGGATCCCGCCGCCCCCAGACGATGAGCGTCGGCATGAGGCGGGCCAGGTAGAGGCGGTCGGTCGCGTCGACCCGCTGACCCCGCGGGTCAATCACCGCCCGGAGCGTATGGAGGAACGCCTGTCGGGCCTCCCTGTCGCTGAGCGTCGCATACCCGCGAGCCATCTCGCTGAGGTCTGGCCCCGTCCTGAGTCCGAACGAAGCGAGGACTCCCCCGACCCTGCGACCCACGGCGGCGACGCGTGCGTGCGAGATAAGCGGGAGGACGAACTCGGAGCCAGGGAGGGTGGCTGCGCGCAGCAGCGGGTGAACCTCGGGCCCGAGGCCGCCACTCGAGACGAGGGCGAGCCGCTCACAGAAGACCGGGTACTCGTAGGAGAACTGCATGGCGACCCCGCCACCGAGCGAGTGGCCGACGATCGTGGCCCGACGGTGCCCCAAGGCGATGAGGAGGTCGCGGATGCTGGCCGCGTAGGCGCCGAGCGAGTAGTCGCCACGTGGCTTCGCCGAGTGACCGTGACCGAGGAGGTCGGGGGCGATCACGGTGTGGCGCTCGGCGAGGAGCGGCGCAACGCGGTCCCACTGTTTGGAGTTGCCGGTCACACCATGAATGAGGACCACGGGGGGCCCGTCGCCGGCGGTGCGGTAGGTCACCCGGTGGCCGTGAAGGAGGACCTCCTCCTGCCTCGGCGAGCGCTGGTCGTTCGGGCCGGAAGTACGGCCACCGCGATCACGGTCTTGGCCGACCGTCGCCTGGCTGTTCGTCGGGCTCACCGCCGCGAAGGCGCGACCCGCCGCCCACCGTCTTCCTCGCGGACGTAAGGACTGGGCTTCGAGCGCGGCTTTCCGCCCGGGAGGGCAAGGCGCAGGATCGTTCTGTGGACCATCGCGAGCTGCTGCCACAGCGGACCGGTGTTGTATGGGAGGCCGTAGCGCTCACAGATCTCGCGCACGCGCGGCCCGATCTCCCCGTAGCGGGTGCTCGGCATGTCTGGGAAGAGGTGGTGCTCGACCTGCCAGCCGAGGTTCCCGCTCAAGACGTGGAAGAGCGGGCTTCCGTCGATGTTGGCGGCGCCGATCAGCTGGCGGATGTAGGTCTCGCCGAGCGTCTCGTCTTCGCACTCCTCCTCGCTGAAGGTATGGCACTGGTCCGGGAAGTGGCCGCAGAAGATAATCGAGTGCGCCCAGACGTTGCGGACGATGTTGGCCGTGAAGTTGGCGGCGAGCGTCGTCGGAGCGGAGATCCCGCTCAGGAGCGGCCAGGCGACGTAGTCCTTGATGAACTGTCTCCTGGCCTTTCCGGATATCCCCTTGAGGTCCTTCCAGACCTGCTTCCACGGCTTCTCACGGGCACGGACCGCCTCGATGTCCATGTCGTGGAGCGCGACCCCCCACTCGAAGAACGCCATGAGCAGCAGGTTGTAGAGGGGCTGGAGGAGATAGGCGGGGTGCCACGGCTGCTCCGGGTCGATACGCATGATCTCGTAGCCGAGGTCCTTGTCCTTTCCCCGGATGTTCGTAAAGGTGTGGTGGATGTAGTTGTGGGAGTGCTTCCAGGCTTCGGAGGTGGACGCTGTGTCCCAGTCCCAGCTCGAGGAGTGGATATCCGGGTGGTTCATCCAGTCCCACTGGCCGTGCATGACGTTGTGGCCGATCTCCATGTTCTCGAGGATCTTGGCCACGGAGAGTGTGGCCGTGCCGGCGAGCCACGCGGGCGGGAAGATCGAGAAGAGCAACATGCCGCGGCCGGCGAGCGCCAGGTTCCGCTGGAGCGCGATGATCGCGTGGATGTAGCGAGCGTCCCGCTCGCCGAGGTCGGCGAACACTTCGTCGTGGAGCTCTTGGAACTCGCGACCGATCGCCTCCACCTCATCAACTGAGAGCCCCATTGGGTGCTCTCGATCCGACCGCAACTCGGAGTCGTTCCTAACCTCTGTGGCCATGGCGTCTCCTTCCTAGAGGGAGATCTCGATTTCGCCTTCCGGAGCACTGATGCACGTCCGGACCATCTCCCCCTCCGAGCCGTAGACCTCGCCGGTCCGAAGGTCGCGGACCTTGCCCGAGGAAAGCTCGCCCACGCACGTATGGCAAATCCCCTCGCGGCACCCGTAGGCAAGCTCGAGCCCCTCCTTCTCGCCCGCCACGAGGATGGGGGTCTCCCCGTCGACGTCGGTCTCACACCCGCTCCTCATGAAGCGGATGAGTCCTCCCTCGCCGGTCGCAGCCTCCCCGAGCTTGATCTGAAAGCGCTCGATGTTGAGCAGCTCGGGGTCACCGTGCTCTTCCCAATGCTCTTCGAGGGCGTCGATCAGGTCCGCCGGGCCAGAGAGGTAGGTGACCCGGTCCCGCCAATTCGCACAGAGGTCGTCCAGATCCTCGGGGCGCATCCGTCCCATCTCGCTCGAGTGCTGCTCGTGCAGACGGAAGCCCGCATAGGCGTCCTCCAGCCGCCGCAGCTGATTCCCGAAGATGACGTCGCCTTCGTCTTTGGCGGAGTGGAGATGGACGACGTCGTTGAGCCGATGGTCGCGCTCGAGGTGCCGGAGCATGCTCATGATCGGCGTCACGCCGCTTCCCGCGCTTATGAAGAGAAGCTTGGCGGGGGGAGGGTCGGGCAAGACGAACTCGCCCTCCACGTTGCTCAGCGTGACGATCGTGCCCGGCTCGGCCTCTTTGGCCAAGAACGGGGACACGACCCCGTCTTCGACCGTCTTGACCGTGATGCTGATGTTGCCGTCTGCTCGATCGGGGTCGGAGGTGAGCGAGTACGCGCGCCAGTGCCTCACTCCGTCGATGTCGAACCCGAGGCGCACGAACTGTCCTGCGCGATGGCCGGGCCAGTCGTGTCCAGGTTTGATCGTCACGGTCACCGCAGTGGCGGTCTCTCGATCGACGCTCTCGATGCGGCCGCGAAGTTCCCGGGTCGACCACAGCGGGTTGAACTGCTCGAGATAGTCGTCGAGCTCGAAGGGCGTGGTCAGCCCCTGAGTAGCCCGGACTATCCCCCGGGTGATCCGGGGAACTTGGGGGCGAGCGCCACGCTCAGCCATAGACGCTGGGGGAGGAAGGACGCACGCGAGTGTCCAAAGGTCGGGGAGACGACCGCTAGCGGCCGCTGCTGTCCTTACCCCGGACGTTACCAACGGTAACATCAGCGCCCGGGCGCGCCTGGGCGACCGGTCACCGAGCCTCCTCGAGTTACGCCTATGGTCGAGGACGTGGACCGAGCCACGTTGAGGAAGTGGGTTGAGGCCTACGAGCGGGCCTGGCGCACACCGGGGACGGATGCCCTCGGCGCGCTCTTTACCGAGGACGCCACGTACAGGACCGCGCCATTCGAGGAGCCCTTCGAGGGACTGAGCGCGATCTCAGCGATGTGGGAGGAAGCCCGCACTGGGCCCGACGAGGTCTTCGCCCTTGAGAGCGAGATAGTCGCTGTTGACGGCGACACAGGAGTCATTCGCCTCGAGGTTCGCTACGGGGAGCCGGCCCCCCAGACGTACCGCGACATATGGATCGTGCGCCTCGACGATGAAGGCCGCTGCACAGCTTTCGAGGAGTGGCCGTTCTGGCCGCCGGGAACTCAGGGGGAGGTCGTCGAGGGGCCCAACTCTCGCTGACTCCGCGGGCGTCGCCCTCCTGCACCTCTCGTTTCGGTCTATCCGCTCGAGGCGGGCCTCGAAGCCGCTCAGCGCTGAGGCCGCTAGCGACCAGGCACACGCCGAAGCGCCGAAGGGCTACTAGCCTCGTGTGACATCGGGGATGGTCCGCGAGCGTGGTCGGATC
>DATHAG010000105.1:0-7448 GCA_035296825.1 Gaiellaceae bacterium
GACGCCGCTCGCCGACGTCATCAGGTGCAGCTTCGTCCTGACCTGGAGCTGCTCGAGCTGCTCCTCGAGGCGGCGCACGTAGCGCGAGACCTTGGGCCCGACGTACGCGTTCAGGCAGACGGTCGAGAAGCGCTCGTACTCGCGGTAGACCGGCAAGACCTCCGACGAGACGGACAGGAAGGCCTCCGGGAACTCCTCGCGCACGATCTCCGCCACGCGCTGCTCGTGCGCCGGGTTGAGGAACGAGAAGAGGAAGCACACGGAGACGGCCTCGACGCCGGCCTCCTTCAGCTGCCGGACGCGCTCCCGCGCCCGGTCCTCGTCGAGCGGCACGAGCACGGAGCCGTCCTTGAGGATCCGCTCCGGCACGGTCAGGCGGTGACGGCGCCGGACGATCGGGTACCGCTGCCAGGGCAGGTCCTGGTAGTTGGAGAAGTTGAGCGGCTTCTTGTGCCGTGCGATGTGGAGGATGTCGCGGTAGCCCTCGGTGGTGATCAGGCCCACGCGGGCGCCGTCGTGCTCGATCACGATGTTCGTGGCGATCGTGGTCCCGTGAAAGACCTGGTCGAGCGCGCCCGGGCTCTCGCCGGCCTGCGCGGTGAGCTCGCGGATGCCCTCGATGGTGCCCTGCGACGGATCCTCCGGGGTCGTGGGCAGCTTGTGCACGAGCACGGTGCCGCTCTCGTCGTCCACGTAGATCAGATCTGTGAAGGTGCCGCCGACGTCGACTCCGAGCCGTTTCATGCGCTTACCCCCGGTGTGAGAAGGATCTTGCCGAAGAACTCCCGGCTCTCCATCAGGTCCATGGCGTCCTTCGCCTGCTCGAGCGGGAAGGTCTCGTGGACGATGGGAACGATCCTGCCGCGGCGCGCGAGCTCGAGGCAGATCTCGACCTCCGGCTGCGTGTAGACGAACGATCCGATGACGGACTTCTGCGCGCGGAAGAACGGGATGATGTCGAAGGGGACGACCTCGCCCCCGTGGCCGCCGCAGATGACGAGCCGCCCATCTTTCGAGAGCGACTCGAGACCCTTCTGGAAGAGCTCGCCGCCGCAGTGCTCGTAGACGAGGTCGACGCCGCGGTCGTCCGTCAGACGCATGACCTCCGCGACGAGGTCCTGCTCCTTGTAGTTCACTCCGGCGTCCATCCCCAGCTCGGAGGCGCGGGCGAGCTTGTCGTCGCGCGACGAGTTGCCGATCACGTAGGCGCCCGCCATGTGCGCCAGTTGCACCGCGGCCGACCCGATGCCGCTTCCGACCGAGTTGACGAGCACCGTCTCGCCGGGGCGGAGGCCGCCCCGGGTGAAGAGCATGTGCCACGCGGTGGCGAACGCGAGCTGGACGGCCGCCGCGTCCAGATCGGAGAGCTCGTCCGGGACGCGGATGAGCTGGGAGGCGGAGCAGGCAAGCCGCTCGGCGTAGCCTCCGGAATGGACAAAGCTGATGAAGCCTGCGTCGAGGCAAAGGGACTCCCGGCCCGTCGTGCAGAAGGCGCAACGCCCGCAAGTGTCCATCAGGTACGGCATCACGCGGTCGCCGACCTGCCAGCCCTCGACCCCGGCGCCGACTTCGACGATCCGTCCCACCACCTCGACGCCGAGGACGTGCGGCGGCTCGATTGGGAAGCGGGAGATACCCTCGCGGACGTCCACGTCGAGGTGGTTGAGCGCGCAGGCCGCGATTTCGACTGTGACCTCCCCCGGGCCCGGTTTCGGGTCGTCGAGCTCCTCGAGCCTGAGGACGTCGGAGCTACCAAACTCGCGGAACACGACGGCCTTCACAAGCTGCTCCTCCTTGCGCAGCTGACGGAGTCCGTGTTTATGTCTGACTTCGGCAACAATGTCAAACCTCATGTCGCTCGCAACGGCCCGCTCCCTCCTGTTCGCGCCCGGTAACGACGAGCACAGGCTGGGGAAGGCGCTCGCTGCAGGCGCGGACGCCGTCGTGGCCGACCTCGAGGACGCCGTGTCCGAAGGCGAGAAGGAGGCCGCCCGTACCGTCGCGAGAAGCGTGCTCGCCGGCGCCCGCACCGGCAGCCTCGCCGCCGTTCGGATCAACGCTGTCGGGTCCGACCACTGGGAGTCCGACCTGCACGCCTTCGCCGGGGTCGAGCTCGACGCAATCGTCCTCCCGAAGGCGACACCGGACGCCGTGGCCGCCCTCGGGCCGGAGGCCCCACCCATCGTCGCCATCGTCGAGACGGCCATGGGCCTGAGGCAGGCGTACGAGACCGCGCTCGAGCCGCGGGTCGCGGCGCTCATACTTGGTGCCGTCGACCTTGGCCTCGAGCTCCGCCTCGAGCCACGGGCAGACGGCCAGGAAGTCATCTACGCACGCTCCGCACTCGTCGTGGACTCGGCAGCCGCGGGGATTCGGAGCCCGTTCGATCTCGTGCACCTGGACACCAACGACGACGAGGGGCTCGAGGAAGAGGCGCTCCTGGCCCGCTCGCTCGGCTTCCGCGGCAAGGTCTGCATCCATCCCGCCCAGGTCGCGATCGTGAACCGCGTTTTCTCGCCGACCCGGGAGGACGGCGACCGCGCCAGGCGGGTCGTCGAGGCCTACGAGCGTGGTCTCGCCGACGGACGAGGCGCGGTGGCGCTCGACGGCGAGATGATCGACCTCCCCGTGGTCGAGCGGGCAAGACGGATCCTGGCCGAGACGGAAAGGAGCGCTTCCGAATGACGACTGAGAGCACGACCGCGCCGAAAGTGTGGCGCGGCAGGTTCTACGAGGACTTCGACGTCGGGGACGGCTTCCATAGCCGCTTCGGCCGCACGATCACCGAGACGGAGAACATCTGGTTCACGTGCCTGACGATGAACACGAACCAGGTGCACTTCAACGTGCCGTTCGCCGAGCGAACCCGCTTCGGAAAGCTGCTCGTGAACAGCACGTTCACCCTGGCCCTCGTCACGGGCATGACCGTCCCGGACACGAGCGAGAACGCGACCGCCAACCTCTCCTGGACAGACATCAAGCTTCCGAACCCCGTGTTCGCCGGCGACACGCTCTGGGCGGAGAGCGAGATCACTGACCTGCGCGAGTCCAAGTCGAACCCGAGCGTGGGCATCGTCACGATGCGCTGCCGCGGCGTGAACCAACGGCGTGAGGTCGTGATCGAGTTCCAGCGAACGTTCATGGTCTACAAGCGCGACGCACCCGAGGTCGAGGACGCGTTCCCTGGCACCGAAGAAGACTGGACGGTCTGAGATGACGGCCGCACAGACGTTCGCGGAGTGGACGACCGGGCTCGCACTCGCCGAGATTCCGCACGAGGTCGCCGAAGCGGCCAAGCTCCATCTCCTCGACACGCTGGGCTGCGGGCTCGCCGCAACCGCCCTGGGCGTGGCGACGGAGGGCCGGGAGACGATGGCCGAGCTCGGCGGTGACGAGCAGGCGACCGTCATCGGCGGATCCGGCCTACCGGCCGCCAACGCGGCCTTCGCAAACGCAATGGTCTGCCACGGCCTCGATTTCGACGACACACACTCCGACTCCGTCGCGCACGTCAGCGTCGTCACCTGCCCCGCCTCGCTGGCCGTGGCGGAGGCGGGCGGCTCGGGCGGTCGCGAGGCACTCGCGGCGATCGTGGCCGCGAACGAGGTCGTGACGAGGGTCGGCATGGCCGCGTCCGGGCAGTTCCACAAGCGCGGCTTCCATCCCACCGCCGTCTGCGGGGTTTTTGGCGCGACCGCCGCGGCCGCCCGCCTGGGAGGGCTCGACACCGAGCGTGCGACGAGCGCACTCGGAATCGCGGGCTCGCTGGCCTCGGGTCTCTTCGCCTACCTCGAGGACGGCACGCCGACGAAGCCGATCCACCCGGCCTGGGCGGCCCACGGCGGCCTCGTGGCGGCCCGCCTGGCTGCGTACGGAGCGGAGGGGCCGCCGAGCATCTTCGAGGGGAAGTTCGGCCTCTATCACGCCTTCCTGGGAGCCGAAAAGGACGAGGTCGACCTCGAGGCGCAGCTCGCCGACCTGGGAACCCGCTGGGAGACGCCCCGAATCGCCTACAAGCCGTACCCGGCCTGCCACTTCATGCACGGAGCCGTCGGGGCGACGGCAGAGGCGGCCGCGGGCGGCCTCTCGCCCGACGACGTGAAGGAGATCGTCGTCACGGTGCCGGCGGCGGGAGTCGATCTCGTCCTCGAGCCGGTGGCCGCGAAGCTCGCCCCCCGGACGAACTATGAGGCGAAGTTCAGCCTCCAGTACTCAGCGGCCGCCATGCTCGTCCACGGACGCTGCGGCGTCTCGACGTACACGGAGGACGCGATCCGCGATCCGCGCGTCCTCGAGCTGGCCCAGCGTGTCCGCTACGAGGTGAAGGACTACCCCACGTACCCGGCCGCCTTCCCGGGCGGCGTGCAGATCACCACGCGGGACGGGCGGACACTCGAGGCCGACCTGCCGCACCAGCGCGGTGGGCCGGAGAACCCGATGACTGCCGGCGAGGTGCGGGAGAAGTACCGCGAGAACGCAGTGCTGGCGCTCGACGAGGACGCGGTGGAGGCGCTCGAGGAGACAATCCTGGCTCTCGAGGAGCAGGAAAACCTCCGCTCTGCGCTCGCACCACTTGCGGCTGCCGCCCTCGAGCGGGCGCCCGCCTGATGAGCGCGACGGAGCAGAGCACCGAGCAGCGGGAGATCGTCGCGACCATACGGGAGTTCGTCGAGCGAGAGGTCGTGCCGGTCGCCTCGGAGCTCGAGCACGCCGACGAGTATCCGACGGCGCTCGTCCAGACGATGAAGAAGCTCGGCCTCTTCGGCGTCACGATCCCGGAGGAGTACGGCGGCCTCGGACTCGACCTCTCGACGTACGCCCGCATCCAGGTGGAGCTCTCGCGCGGCTGGATGAGCCTCTCCGGCGTCCTCAACACGCACTTCATCTCCGCCTGGATGATCCGTACGCACGGAACGGAGGAGCAGAGGAAGCGCTACCTCCCGCGCATGGCCACCGGTGAGCTCCACTTCGCCTACTCGATGACCGAGCCGCACGCCGGGTCGGACGTGCAGGCGATCCGCACCCGCGCCGCCCGCGAGGGCGACGAGTACGTCGTAACCGGGCAGAAGATGTGGGCCACTAACGGCCTGCGCTCGAGTGGCGTCATGCTCCTCGCCAGGACCGACCCCGACGCCGACCCTCCGCACCGGGGTATGACCGCCTTCATCATCGAAAAGGAGCCGAACGTCCACGAGCAGCCCGGCCTGACGGTCTCTCGCCCGCTCAGGAAGCTCGGGTACAAAGGGGTCGAGTCGACCGAGCTCGCCTTCGACGGCTTCCGAACGCCTGCGGCGTCCGTCCTCGGCGGCGAGGAGGGCCAGGGGTTCAAGCACTTCATGGGAGGGGTCGAGCTCGGTCGCGTGAACATCGCGGCCCGGGGCGTCGGCATCGCACAGGCGGCGTTCGAGGCCGCGATCCGGTATGCGCAGGAACGAGAGGCGTTCGGGAAGCCGATCGCCCACCACCAGGCGATCCAGCTCAAGCTGGCGCAGATGGCGACGAAGATCGAGGCCTCGCGGCTCCTCATGCTCGAGGCAGCTCGAAAGAAGGACGCCGGCGAGCGCGCCGACCTCGAGGCCGGCATGGCGAAGCTCTTCGCGACCGAGACGGCCGAGGAGGTTGCCCTCGATGCGATGCGCATCCACGGCGGGTACGGCTACTCGCAGGAGTACGTCGTCGAGCGGATCTATCGCGACGCGCCTGTGCTCATCCTCGGCGAGGGCTCCAACGAGATCCAACAGCTCCTGATCGCGCGCCGGCTCCTCGAGCGCTACGAGGTCTGAAGTGGAGTTCTCGCTTCCCGATGAGCTGACGGAGATCCGCGTCGCCGTCCGCGACCTCTGCGCCGGCTTCCCGGGCGAATACTGGCGCTCGCTCGAGCCCGACCGCTACCCGGAGAAGTTCGTCCAGGCCCTCACCGACGGTGGCTGGCTCGGAGCGTTGATCCCGGAGGAGTACGGCGGGGCCGGCCTGGGGCTTACGGCGGCCAGTGTCATCCTCGAGGAGATCAATGCCTCGGGCGGCAACGCCGGCGCCTGCCACGCCCAGATGTACACGATGGGCACCCTGCTCCGGCACGGCAGCGACGAGCAGAAGAGTCGCCACCTGCCGAAGATCGCGGCCGGCGAGCTTCGGCTGCAGGCCTTCGGAGTTACGGAGCCGACGGTCGGCTCCGACACCACTCAGATCCAGACCCTGGCCGAGCGAGTCGACGGCGGTTACGTCGTCAGCGGGCAGAAGGTCTTCACCTCGCGCGCCCTCTACTCCGACCTCATGCTCCTGCTGGCGCGGACGACGCCGCTCGACGAGGTCGAGAAGAAGAGCGACGGCCTCTCCGTCTTCCTCGTCGACATGAAGGCAGCCGGAGACGCGCTCACCATCCGGCCGCTCAAGACGATGATGAACCACGCGACGACCGAGGTTTTCCTCGACCGTGTGGAACTGCCCGCCGACGCGCTCATCGGCGAGGAGGGCAAGGGCTTTCGCTACATCCTCGACGGGCTGAACGCCGAGCGGGTCCTGATCGCGGCCGAGTGCATTGGCGACGGCCGCTGGTTCGTGAAGACGGCCTCGCGTTACGCCTCCGAGCGTGAGGTGTTCGGAAGGCTGATCGGCGCAAATCAAGGCGTCCAGTTCCCGGTCGCGCGAGCGCACGCGGCCATCGAGGCGGCCGACCTCGTCCGCTACAAGGCGGCCTGGCTCTTCGAGCAGGGGGAGCCGGCCGGCGCGGAGGCGAACATGGCCAAGCTGCTCGCCTCCGAGGCCTCCTGGGCGGCAGCGAACGCCTGCCTCGACGCGCACGGCGGCTGGGGCTTCGCAGAGGAATACGACATCGAGCGCAAGTTCCGAGAGACCCGTCTCTACACGATCGCGCCGGTCTCGAACAACCTCATCCTCGCCTACCTCGGTCAGCACGTCCTCGGCATGCCCCGCTCCTAATAGGCTTCCGTGCGCTTCGGCCTCTTCGTCGCTGCGCAGCACCCGGCCGGGGACGATCCGGTCGCACGGCTCTCGGAGCACATCGAGCAGGTCCGCTTCGTGCGCGATGCCGGCTTCCACTCGATCTTCGCCGGCCAGCACTTCCTCGCCGCTCCCTACCAGATGCTCCAGCCCGTGCCTCTGCTGGCCCGGCTGGCCGCCGAGGCCGGCTGCCTCCGCGTCGGCACCGGCATCCTCCTGCTCCCGCTCCTCAACCCGGTCGAGGTCGCTGAGCAGGCGGCGACGCTCGACATCCTGACCGGCGGACACTTCGTGCTCGGCGTCGGGCTCGGCTACCGAGACGAGGAGAACGCGGCCTTCGGACTGCCAGCCGAACGCGTGCGGGTCTACCGGGAGAAGCTCGAAGTCGTCAGACGGCTGCTCGAGGGCGAGGAGGTGACGGCGAGCGGCCACGGCTACCGGCTGGAAGGGGCGCGCCTGGCCCCGCGACCGCTCCAGCTCCCGAGGCC
>DATHAG010000106.1:0-12137 GCA_035296825.1 Gaiellaceae bacterium
GACCCGCTGGCGTTTGATCGCCAGGAATCCCGTGGGCCTCGTCGAGCGTCCGCGGGTCACCACGCCCGACATGGGCGTTCTCTCGGAGGTTGAGATCGCTCGTCTACTCAGCGCCTACGCGGCACTCGAGAAGGAGGCGAGCGAAGAAGAGCCCTGGTGGGGCCTCGTCCGTCGCCTAACCGTGGTCGCACTAGGTACGGCCATGCGTCGCGGCGAGCTCCTCGGGCTAGCGTGGAGGGACGTGAAGCTCCTCGAGGGGCTGGTCACAGTCAGGCAGACGTTCGTCCGCGACAGGTTCGAGACGCCGAAGAGCCGTGCTTCGAGGCGAACGATCGAGCTCGGACCTCGAGCACTCGAGGCCTTGCAAGAGCAGTCGGCGTCGACCGCCTACCGATCGGAGGAGGATCTCGTCTTCGGACATCCGCAGATCGGCTCGCCTCTCGACCCCTCGAAGCTGTCCAGGGTTTACCTCCGGCCGGCGCTCGAGCGTGCGGGAATCGTTCGGCCGTTTCGGCCCTGGCACGACCTCCGACACACGGCGCTCACACACGAGGCCGCCGCCGGCAATCCGGCTGTCTATGTGCAATTGAAGGCGGGCCACTCGCAGGGCTCGATCACTGAGCGATACATCCATGCGGCCCAGGTTCTCTTCCCCGGAGCGGCCGCCAAGGGGGAGGCGCGGACATTCTCAGGAGTCGCCGCAAAGTAGTGGTAGAACATTGGTAGAAGTCGAGCGGAGGCTACTTCGATCTTAAACGGGAAAAGGCCCTCTATGCAGGGCCTTTTCTAGTAGCGGGGGCAGGATTTGAACCTGCGACCTCCGGGTTATGAGCCCGGCGAGCTACCTGACTGCTCCACCCCGCGTCGCTCGTACCAGGATACCAAAGGACGAACGCTACGATTGGCTTCATGCCCTGGTGGATCTGGGTTTCCCTCGCTCTCTTTCTGGGCGTGATCGCAGTCGCTGCGGTCGTAGCCATCTTGCTCTCGCTTCGGACCTACCGGCTCCTTCGAGAGACACAAAAAGGCCTTCTTGTCGCGCTCGAGGACCTGTCCAGGGACGCCGAGACGGTCGAGCGCCGCTTCGAAGGCGCTTCGGAGCGAGCCGCGGAACTCGAGGCACGGCTCGCCTCGCTCCAGCGCTCTGCGGAAAAGCTCGGTGTCCTCAAATGGGCGATGAGCGACAGCATCGATGCGGTCAATCGGCTCCGCCACGCGGTCCCACGCAAGTGACGCGTTCTAACGAGGCAATGTCGGCCCCGCGGCGGGGCTGCGCGCAGAAAAGCTGACGTAGTTCTCGGGCGCTCCGAGCTCGGGCCTCCAGAGCTGCGAGCGGAGGGACCGCCTCGTTCCCATTGATCGTGCGCATCCTTTACCGAGACCGTCGACGTCCGCGTAGATCAACGCGAATTGCCCTTTTCCTCTTCGAGTATTTGTCCTAGCTTTCCGAGGTACGCGACTCGCCCGGTCTCGCGGCTGATCGACCTCGGCGCCGGCACCGGTGAGATCCCTCGCGACGTCCTGAACCAGAACGGCGACGCACCGAACAATGAGACGCTCTCAAGCTTCCCGGTCATGGCGAGGTAGACGACGAACGGGACGAGCAACAGGGCGATGAAGACGGCATCGCCCTCGATGCCGACCACCGTTTTCGTGACCCACAGCAAAGCAAGGCCCACGTGCGTCGGTACGATCGCCGTGGCCATGCGGGTGGGAATCGTCGACCTCGGCACGAACGCGACGCGATTGCTGGTCGCCGATGTGGAAGCTGGGGAAGTCCGAGCACTCGACTGGCGACTCGAAATCACGCGCCTCGGCGAAGGCGTCGACTCGCGGCGCAAGCTCCTGCCCGCGGCCATCGCTCGCGTTCGCAACGTTCTCGTCAAATACCGCCGCGCCGCGGACGAGCTCGGTGCCGAGCGCACCCTCGCGCTCGCGACCAGCGCGATTCGCGACGCGGAGAACGGGGAGGCGTTCCTCGGTGAGCTCGAGTGGAGCTTCGGCTTCCAGACACGGCTTCTCTCCGGCAACGAGGAGGCGCTCTTAACCTTTCGCGGCGTCGCCTCGGGCCGCACGATTGCCGAGTCCACACTGGTCGTGGACGTCGGCGGCGGCTCAACGGAGCTGATCCTGGGCGGGCCCGGTGGCGTCTCGTTCCATACGAGCCTCGACCTCGGCTGCGTCCGCCTGACAGAGCGGTTCCTGCACGGTGACCCGCCGACGGCTGCGGAGCTGGAGGCCTGCGGCGCGCATGTGCGCCAATTGCTGCGGGAGGCCGTTCCCCCTCAAATCAATCCGACGACCGCCCTCGGCGTCGCAGGCACGGTCACCACCCTCGCCACGCTCGACCTCGGGCTCGAGGAGGAAGTGCCCGAGCTCGTTCACGGACACGAGCTTCCCGCGCAACGCGTCGACGAGTTCCTCGGCGAGCTCGCAGCGCGGCCCCTGTCGGAGCTCCGCGAGCTTCCAGGCCTCCATCCGGAGCGTGCGCCCGTGATCGTCGCGGGCGTGGTCGTCGTTTTCGAGGTGCTCCGCCACTTCGGCCTCGATGAGCTAGAGGTCAGCGAGCGCGACATCATGCACGGGGGCGCGCTTGCCGCTGCCGAGCTCTCCGCCCCGGTCGAGGGCGACGCACCTCCCGGCGCCTACACCTGCTGTTGATGAGCCTGGCCGTGCGGCAGTCGCCGCCGTGACCGGCTAATCCGGGTCCGTCTCGCCCAGCTCGTCGGCGGCCATGCGCCGGATCAGGGGCTCGCGCGGGAGGATGCCCAGGAAGCGCGCGCCGTCGACGACTGCGAGGCGCTCGAGGTCGTGCTCGGCCATGACGCGCAGGGCTTCCTCGAGGCTCTCTTCCGGGCTGATCGTCTGCACCTCGCCCGCGGCGAGATCCGCAGCCGTGAGGGAAGCGAGGTCTCGTCCCTCCGCAATCGCAGAGACGAGGGTCTCCGCCGTGATGCAGCCGACCAGGCGCTCGCCGTCGACCACGAGTGCGCTCTCAACGTGCGGATGCGTGAGTAGTTCCGCCACCTGCTGCGGGGTGGCGTCCGCAGGAAGGACGCGCGGGTCGGAAACCAGGGCTTCGCGAACGATCATGGATAGATGCCGCGCGCGCTGAGCGCATCGGCGACCTCGCGGATGCTCGTCACGAGCGCGGCCCGGCGGAGCGAGAGGCTCTCTTCCTGCGAGAGCGCCCACACGCGCTCGACCGCGTCGCGCATCAGATCGCCGAGCCGCGTCCGGATCTCGTCGCGACCCCAGAAGAGCCGCTGGATGTCCTGCACCCACTCGAAGTAGGAGACGGCCACGCCGCCCGCGTTGGTGAGGATGTCCGGCAGAACCGGGATCCCGCGGTCGGCGAGGATGTCGTCCGCCTCGAGCGACGTGGGTCCGTTCGCACCCTCCGCGACCACGCGCGCCTGTACTCGGCCGGCGTTCTCGCCGGTGACCTGGTTCTCGGTCGCGGCCAGCACCAGCACATCGCACGGAAGCGCAAGCAAATCGGCGTTCGTCAGGGACTTCGCGTTGGGGTAGCCGCCAAGGTCTCCGTGCTCGGCGCGCCACCTCTCGACGTCCTGGAGCTCGAGGCCCTCTTCGCGGTGTACACCCCCCGCGATGTCCGACACCGCAACCACCCGGGCGTCGCGAAGCACGAGCTCGTGCGCGGCCACGGCGCCGACCTTCCCGTAGCCCTGCACGACGCACGACGAGCCGGCGAGCTGGAAGCCGAGAAGCTGGAGCGCCTGGTCGACCACCATGACCACGCCGATCCCGGTCGCCTCCGGGCGGAGCACGGATCCGCCCACCGAGAGCGGCTTCCCAGTGACGATCTCGGGCACGGCGTGCCCGATCTGCATCGAGTATGTGTCCATCATCCAGGCCATCGTCTGCTCGTCGGTGGCCATGTCGGGAGCAGGGATATCGCGCTGGGGCCCAATGATCGGCAGGAGCTCTTGCGTGAAACGTCTAGTCAGCCGCTCGCGCTCTCCCTCGGAGAATTCCTTGGGCTGACAGCGAACGCCGCCCTTCGCGCCGCCGTAGGGAAGGCGCAGCAGAGCGCATTTCCAGGTCATCCACATCGCGAGGGCGGCGCATTCGCCGAGGGTCACTGCGGGGTCGTAGCGGATCCCGCCCTTCGTCGGCCCGAGGACGCTCGAATGCTGGACCCGATAGCCCGGGAAGATTGCGACCGAGCCGTCGTCACGGTGGACGGGAATGGAAACCGAGAGCGCTCGCTCGGGGAACCGGAGCACCTCGGAAACGCCCGCCGGGACGCCTGCGTACAGGAGGGCGCCGTCGAGCTGGCCGAGCGCCGTCCGGAAGAGCGGATCGTCGAGCTCGGGGGGCAGCGTCGCCGGAAGCGCCTCTGCCGCCGTCCTGGCCACGCCGCGAGTCTAACTTCCCCGCTCGGTCGGGCGTTTCTCGACAATGAGGGTAAGCCTGTCGCGGCCGACCACTCGCACCCGCTCACCAATGCTCGCTCCCTGGTCGCAGCGGGCCTCCCAGAATTCTCCATCGAGCCGGATCTGACCCAGGGGGCGGCACTCCCGGACGACCTCCCCCACACCTCCGACCAGCGTCTCGGCACCCACCTGGATCTGTCGCCGGCGCGAGAAGCGGATCCAGAAGGCCATCTCGGCGAGCTCGACGACTGCGGCCGCCGCGAGGACGACGGCGTCCCAGGGGCTATCGAGGACGAAAAGCGCGAGCAGGATCGCCGCGACGAAGAGCACGCGGCGAGCGTACCGCCGCTTGCCTTTTTCGCCCGAGGACGGCGAGAGTGGTCGCAGGCAACTCGTCGGGAGGAGGGAGGCAGGCTCGGCACCCGCCGCGCGCCGGTTCGATCATCTGCGAGAGGGCTCGATCGGGCTCCCGGAGGTTCGCTTCCAGTCGATTACCCACCTGGCGCCCGACCGCTGCCGGATTCAGATTCAGTCTTTCCCGTCCGGCCGGAGGATTGGCGCCCTCGATTCGTGCAGGGCTGCTACCAGCGTCCTTCCGTTCGCGACGTTCCGACAGTAAGGCATGACGGTCTCGTGGTATTCACGTCGAGGATCGGCGTGGAGATCTACGCTCGCTCGGCGGCCGAGGCTCGGAGCGTTGCCCGCGCGCTTCACGCCCTCGACGGAAGCGTTCCACCGAAGGTGGACCTCCCGCCGCCGGCGTTCGACGTTGACGCAGTGCTTTCAGCTTGCTCATGAGACGCGCAGATAGCTTGACCCAGGTCGATCAGATCGCAGTCTCGTGCCGCGGCTCGTAGAGCAGCAACTCAGCTCCACCCGGGAGCAATATCGTCACACCGATGCCGAACCCTTCGTCTTCGGGCTCGCCGCGGAACTGGACCCCCTTACTCTGGAGCTCCTTCATGGTCCTCTGAATGTCGTCGCACATGAGGCTGAGGTCGCGCCTGACCTGGTACTCGGCGGGATGAACACCGACCTCGGCCGGCGGCAGCGCGAAGATGAGCCAACCCTCGCCGGCGTCGACGTGTCGCCAACCGAAGACGTCGCGGAGGATCGACCGCACGGCTTCCGGTTCCGTCGTGTAGAGCAAGACGTGAGCGCCGATGATCGCCAAGCGAATCGATCCTAGATGAGGTCAGACCTCGATCGTCTCTCACCGTCTCTCACGACCGTTTCATCTGGGGTTTCTACTGTTGGAGTCAAGGGAGTCATTCAGGAAGCACAAGGAGGAAGTCGATGAAGCGCAAGTTTGCTGTCGCCGCCGCGCTGGTTGTGGGAACCGGCGCGGCGTTGGGTGGTGCCGCCATCGCCGCGGGTGGCGACGATGACGCCACCGAGTCTCCGATCACCGGAGTTGCACTCGCCGACGCCACTGCTGCCGCGCTCGAGCACACCGGCGGCGGCACGGTCACCGGCACCGAGATGGGCGACGAGCAGAGCTACTACGAGGTCGAGGTCACGCTCGACAGCGGCCGCCAGGTCGACGTCCAGCTCGACAGGAGCTTCAAGGTGGTCAGCTCGGATGGCGACCCGGAGGAGTCGAGCGAGAACTGATCCCGCGTCGGCAGAGCATCTAGTCCTCCCCGTACCGACCGTTACTTCTCGAGGGCAAAGGGCGGGTCGCGGAGAGGGATCGGTGAGGCGTTGATCAGCGAGGTGGAGGTCTCGCCGTAGACGAGGAACCGGTCGAGCAATGCGCCGAGGTCGTCGATCGAGCGAAGGTGCACCTTGAGAAAGAAGCAGTCCTCGCCCGTGATGCGATGGCACTCCCCGATCTCGGGAATCTCGGCGGCAAGCTCGGGAATTCGAGGAAGCTGGCCCGGGGCCGGCTTGATGCGAACGATGGCCGTCATCGCGTAGCCAAGGCAGCGTGGGTCGACCTCGGCCCGGTAGCCGGTGATGACGCCCGCTCGTTCGAGGCGTTGGACACGCTCGGCGACCGCCGGCGGCGACAGGCTGACGCGCCGCCCGAGCTCGGCGAAGGAGACGCGGCCGTCGGCCGTCAACTCACCGAGGATCCTGCGGTCGGTATCGTCAATATGCTGACGTTTCCGGCTACTTCCGGCGAGAAGTCCGTCCTTCATAGCCTTTAAGGAACCTAACACCTTCGATTGACCATGTCCATCTGCGTCGATCTGAGGAACACTTTTTGGTATCGCGAGACAACCGGCCAAAGCAGCTCGTCATGCGCGGCTGACTGAACGTGCGGCCTCGGTACCGCCCCACGCGTACTTCTTCGGCAGCGCGGTGTTCCACTACCTGGGCCCATCCTTCGCCGTGCTGCTCTTTGCCCGCGTGGACGTCTTGGGCGTGGCCTGGATGCGCATCGCGTCGGCTGCGGTGGTGTTCGCAGGCTGGCGGCGGCCGTGGCGGAAGTTCGCGGCTCTCGACCGCGACGGCCAGCTCTTGATCGTCGCTCTCGGCGCCGTCTTCGCGGTGATGAACGTCTGCTTCTACGTGTCAATCGACAGGCTGCCGCTCGCAACCGTGGCGGCGATCGAGTTCATCGGGCCCATCGTCATCGCCTTGATCGGCGCCCGCATCGTACGCAACTTCGCGGCCGTCGCGGCGGCCGCAGCGGGCGTCTATCTCTTGACCCAGGTGCGTTTCGCCGGCGAGCCCGTCGGCATTGCCTTCGCGTTCGCGAACGCCGCGCTGTTCGCCATCTATATCGTCCTGGCCCATCGCGTCGCGCGCCGCTCGGCCATGGGCGGTATCGACGGCCTGGCGGCAGCGATGCTGTTCGCCTTCGTCTTCGTCTCGCCGATCGGCTTCTCGGAAGCAGCCCATGCACTCGGTGACCCGGTCGCGATCGCCGCCGGAGTTGGGGTCGGGCTGTCTTCGTCGGTCATCCCCTATGTGTTCGACCAACTGGCGATGTCGCGGCTGGCGCGGGCGACGTACGCGTTGTTCGTGGCCCTCTTGCCGGCGACGGCCACGGTCATCGGCGTCCTCGTGCTGCGGCAGCTGCCGTCCATGGTGGAGCTAGCCGGCATCGCGCTCGTGATGGTCGGCGTCCTGCTGCACCGCGAGATCGCAAAGCCTGAGTCCACTCAACCAATCGTCGTCACAGCGAGCTAGGCGGCGCCGAGGCTCGTTGCTGGACTCTATGCCGGGGGTGGGATTCGAACCCACACTGACTCTCGCCAAGAGGATTTTAAGTCCTCCGCGTCTACCGTTCCGCCACCCCGGCGCGGGTTACTGGCTTCCGGGGGATAAGACCGAAACCGGGAAGCGCTCCGGCCCGTTCCCGCGGTAGAGGTCGACGAAGTTGGAGAACGCCTCGTCGTTGAACCGCTTGCACGTCTGGAGGTGTATCCATGCGGTCAGGGCGATTTCGTCCGAAAGCTCCGGCTTCTCCTCGATGAGCGCCGGCGTCAGCGGTGCGACGACGAGGCCATTCGGATCGTCTCGGTACCAGGCGACGATCTCCTGGACGGTCTGGGCGGGCACCTCGGGCCCGTACTGGACGATGACCCCTCCATGCTCGAGGTTGTGGACGACCTTGACCTGCTCGACAGGCTCGTCATAGACGCCCCAGACGATCGGCGCCAGCGGCTGCGGTTGGTGCGGTCCGCTCGTGGCGGGCACGGAGTTGTATTTGAAGCCCTGCGGAAGCTTCTCGACGTGCCGCTGTCCTTGCGATTCGGGTGTCGCGCGCGTACAGCCGCCTTCAGCGAGGGCCGCCTTCGCGTCCTCCTTGCCATCCCGCAGGGTGAATGCAAGCAGGCTCGTCACCAGGAGGGCGGCGAGGGCGCCGAGAGCGATCAGGTAGATTCGCGTCCGCCTTGGGTTCCGGGCCTCGAATCTCCGCTTCGGCGCCTGGACGGGCCGGGGAGGCGCGGGGGTTCGGTTTTTCTTCTTGGCCATTGCAGAAACGCTAGCAGCGCACAGACCCCGTGCCTCTAGGCCGAGGCGCGGACGTCGCTTCCATAGAAGGCGGCGACCTCGTCGAGCTCGGACACGACCGGGCAAGGGGGCAGCGCCTCGAGAAAGCGGCGCCCGTAGCCTTTCGTCCGCAGGCGGGAGTCGAGGATCGCGACCACCCCCTCGTCCGAATGGCTTCGGATCAAGCGGCCGAACCCCTGTCGGAGCTGCAGGATCGCGCTCGGAAGCGCGTACTCGCCGAACCAGTCCCCGCCCCTTCGTGCGATCCCCTCGCACCGCGCCTCGACAAGCGGATCCCCGGGTGCGGAGAACGGGAGCTTGTCGATCACGAGCAGCGAGAGCGACTCGCCCTGGACGTCGATGCCCTGCCAGAAGGTCGAGGTCGCGAAGAGGACTGAGTCGACCTCATCTCGAAAGCGCTCTAGCAGCCGCTCCCGAGGCGCATCGCCCTGGCAGAGAACCGTGTACCGAAGCCGCGGGGCGACGAGCTCGACCAGCGAGTCGAGTGCACGGTACGAGGACGTCAGGACGAGCGCCCGCCCTCGCGAAACGCGACAGAGGGCTGTCACTTCGTCCGCGAGGCGCTCTGCATATCCAGGTGCCCGAGGCTCTGGGAGGCGCGCCGGGACGTAGACGAGTGCCTGATCGCGAAACTCGAAGGGAGACGCCGCGACGAGCGTGCGCGGGCTCTGGAGTCCCAACCTCGCTTGCGCGAAGCGCTCGTCGAGCGTGGCCGAGACGAGAACCGAGGTGACCGGCCGGTCCCAGAGCTCGTCCCGGAGCAGCTCTGACACTTCCACCGGCGCCCATGCCAGCGCCCCAGCCTCTGCCCAGGAGACGCGCTCAGGATGGTCGACGACGAGGCACGCGTCGAGGTCGTCCGCGGCATCAAGCGCCCGCCGCCGGAGCCCCTCGGCTTCCTCGCCGCCGCCTGCAAGCGCCTGGGCCAGCTCCCCGAGCGCCTCGCCGAGCGCGAAAGCCTGGTCGAGGAACGGATCGAGTACGGGTGCCGTGAGGCGGGTGCGACCCCCGACCGGCTCCAGCGAAGCAACCAACGAGCTTCCCATTCGATCGACTGCAGCGAGCGCCCGGACCGGGGGAACCCTCCCCTCCTCGCGGCATGAACGCTCGACATCGCGCACAAGCTGGCGCAGGCGAGCCACGGAGACGCGGCCGCCGAACCAGGCCGAGGCGGCCTCCTCGAGCCGGTGGGCTTCGTCGAAGACGACGGCGTCGTGGTCGGGAAGGACGCCGGTGCCGTCACTCCGGGCCCGCAGGGCCAGATCCGCGAAGTAGAGCGCGTGGTTCACGATCACGAGCTCCGCCGCTCCGGCGCGCTCGCGAGCCGCCTCGGAGTAGCACGACGAGACGAGCGGGCAGCGTTTGCCCTGGCAGCGATCAGCGCCGACGGCGAGGTCGGCCCACAGCGACGCGCTCGGCTCGAACCCGAGCTCAGCCCGGTCCCCCGTCTCCGTCGACTCCACCCATTCCCGCAGCCGCTCGTACTCGCCGGCGTCCCCCTCGGTCCGGAACAGCGCCGGCCCGGAACCGCCGAGGAGCTCGAGCCCGTGCAGGCTCTTCCGGCAGAGGTAGTTCTGCCGCCCCTTGAGAACGACGCACCGAACGTCCCGTCCGAGCGCGCGCGCCGCTGATGGAACGTCCTTCGTCAACAGCTGGTTCTGGAGCGCTTTCGTCGCCGTCGCGACGACCACCCGCTGACCGGAGAGGAGTGCTGGGATGATGTACGCAAGGCTCTTGCCTGTCCCGGTCCCGGCCTCTGCCAACAGGTGCTCGCCACATTCGAGGGCATCGGCGACCGCAGCGGCCAGCTCGCCCTGCTGGGGCCGGGGCTCGAAGCCGGGCAGGACGGCGGCGAGAGAACCGGAGGCACCGAAGAACGTCTGCATGTGTGGGCCCAGAGGCTAGAGAGGTCTCCGGCCATCATAGGCGAACATCTGTTCCGTTCCTAGCCTCCTGTCAGGACCAGGTCGGGATCTGATCTCGTTGCCTCCGGAGCCGCGCACGCTCGTGCGACAACCTCTCCCGAAAACATCGCTCTTTGCGACTTCTTCCGAAGACGGCGCTTGACTCGTGTAAGGCCCACGTCGTAGGCTGGCGCGAGCCAGATCCGGTAAGCCTCACGGCTCGCCGGATTTGGCGTTTTTTTCGGGCTTTTCCGGGGCAAATCAGTCCCCGAGCCCCTACGAGGAGGTAGCTCACAATGGGATGGCTTGACAAGCTCATGGGACGCGGCAAGCAGACCGCCGGCGAGGTAACGGACTCCCCTGGCCTGCGTGATGAAGGTCGGCATCAGGAAGCGGCCGGGCAAGCCGAGGACCGGGCGGATGCGGCCGAGGACCGCGCTCAGGTCGAACGTGAGCGCGCGGCGCAGGAAAGCGCCGAGGCAGACCGCCCCAACCCGTAACGGAGGTCTTCCGAGGGGGTGCCGTCCGGCGCCCCCTCTAGCGTTTGTCGGTCCATGACCGTCTACGCATCCCTTGGAGCTCTCGTCGCGCTCGGAGCCTTCGGCTTCGTCTGGCTCGCGCGCTTCCTGCGCGCCGAGTCTGACCGGGTGCGGGCCGAGAGCGGCACCCAGCTCGCCGAACGTAATGCCGAGGTCGACCGGCGACTCGTCGGCATGATCGAGACGATGGACCGCCGGCTCGGCGAGCTCGACGGCAAGGTCGACCGCAGGCTCTCGGATCTCGACACGAAGGTCGATCGCCGCATGGAGAGCGCCTCCCAAACGTCGCAGAAGATCCACGAGCGACTCGGCAAGGTCGGCGAGGCGACCGACCAGATGCTCGAGCGGGCCAAGGACCTCGCCCGGCTCGAGCAGGCGCTCCGCCCGCCGAAGGCGCGAGGTGGATTCGGCGAGTACCTGCTCGGGACGCTCCTCGCAGACATCTTCCCGCAGGACAAATACGAGCTCCAGTACGGCTTCCGTGGAGGCGAGCGGGTGGATGCGGTCATCCGCATCGACCGCTCGCTCGTCCCGGTCGACGCCAAGTTCCCGCTAGACAACTTCCAGCGGATCGTTGAAGCGGAGAGCGACGGCGAGCGGGAGCTGCATGCGAAGCAGTTCTGCCGCGATGTGAAAGGGCACGTCGATGCGATCGCCGACAAGTACATCAGGCCTGAAGAGGGCACCTACGAGTTCGCGCTCATGTACTTGCCCGCTGAGGCGGTCTACTACGAGCTGGTGTGCGGGCGTCTCGGTGGAGATTCGAGCCCGCTCGCCTACGCCCTGGAGCGGCGCGTCATCCCCGTTTCCCCCTCCACCCTGCATGCGTACCTGATGGTGCTCGTTCTCGGATTCAAAGGAATGCAGATCGAAGAGCATGCCCGCGAGGTGATGGCCTACTGCGGTCAGCTCACACGCGACTTCGGGCGCTTCCGGGAGGATTTCGAGCTGGTCGGGACGCACCTCGGCCGGGCGCAGTCGAAGTACCTCGAGGCCGAAAAGCGGATGGGCAAGTTCGAGACCAAGCTCGAGCGTGCCGCCGAAAGCGACGTCCCGGCGCTCGTCGAATCGCCTCCTCAGCTGCCGCGCGCGCTCGACGCTGCCTGATCGGAGCGGTCAGTCCGCGGAGCGAGCGATCGCGGCAGCGAGAGCCTCTGGAACACGCCGGTCGAGGACGAGGCTCCAGTGGTCGAGGTCGGGGAACTCCAGGGTCTCGGATCCGTAGAGAGCCGCAATGGCTCGGCCCCGGTCGTCCGGAAACTCGTTGCCGTAGACCACGACCGACGGGCAGGAAAGCGACGGCACGCTGATGCCCCGCTTGCGCT
>DATHAG010000107.1:0-2809 GCA_035296825.1 Gaiellaceae bacterium
CCTATGGAACGCGTTTGGTCCCGTCAGGGCCCGGTCTACGGGCGCGATTCCCGAGCTTCTCCTCGATCCCCGGGTCTCCCTCGGCTTGATCGCCGACGGGCGGCATCTCCATCCGAGGATCGAGGAGTTGACCGTCCGCGCGGCCGGTCACGAGCGGATCGCGCTGACGAGCGACCTGGTGCCGCTGCCCGCGCAGACCGAGGCGGGCAAGCTCCTCGGCGGCGACCGGGCTGGAGCCGCGCTGGTGGCCCGCATGGCCCGGTTCGGCCTGCCCGCGGCGGCAGGCATGGCCAGCCTCGTGCCTGCGCGCCTGCTCGGTCTCGAGGATCGAGGCCGGCTGGCGCCTGACTTTCGTGCCGACCTCGCCCTCTTGGACCGGCAGTTTCGGCCGCTTGAGACTCTGTGGAACGGGGAGACCGTCTGGACCGGTGCGCTATCCTCAGCCCAGGCTCGTGGACGAGATTCCTCCTAGTACCTGCGCCCGGGAAGGCCGGGCGTGACCGTCTTTCTAGAGGTCGTCGCGGTGGGCGTCCTCATCCTCGCGAACGCGATCTTCGTCGCCGCCGAGTACGGGCTGGTCACCGCGCGCCGTGCGCGGCTCGACGAACATGCTAGGGAAGGCAGCCGAGCGGCTCGAACTGCCTTGCGGCTGATGGACACGCCGGCCCGCTTCATCTCGACGGTGCAGGTGGGGATCACGATCTGCGGGATCATGCTGGGCGCTCTCGGGGAGCCCCTCGTCTCGCGCTACTTCGAGTTCCTGCCACGCTCCATCGCGTTCGTGATCGCGTTCCTCGTCTTGACCTACCTCAGCGTCGTCCTGGGAGAGCTCGTGCCGAAGACCGTAACCCTGCAGCGAGCCGAGACGGTCGCCATTCTGCTCGCGATTCCGCTGGACTGGCTGGGCAAGATCACCTACCCACTCGTGTGGTTCCTCCAGGTCTCCGGGAACGCGGTGTCACGCCTGTTCGGGGTCGAGCCTGCGCCGGCCGGCGTCCTCGCCCATACGGAGGAGGACATCCGCCACATCGTCGCCGAAGCCGAGGACACGGGCGTCATCGAGGAAGCCGAGGAGGAGATGCTCTACAAGGTCTTCGACTTCGCCGACAAGGAGGCGCACGAGGTGATGGTGCCCCGTCCTGAAGTCGTTGCTCTCTCGGTAGACCTCCCCCCCGTCCAGTGCCTCGCGTCCCTCATCGACTCCCCGTATACGCGCTACCCGGTCTACCGCGGCTCGCTCGACGACGTCCTCGGCATCCTGCACGTTCGCGACCTCTTCTCGGCCCTCTACGACCGGGGGATCGAGAACGTCGACGTGGAGTCCCTCGTCCGGCCCGTGATGTTCGTCCCCGAGACCAAGGACCTGGCCGCGCTCCTGGCCGAGTTTCGCAAGGCCAATCAGCACATGGCGGTCGTGGTTGACGAGTACGGCGCCTTCGAGGGGATTGTCACGCTCGAAGACCTGCTCGAGGAGATCGTGGGTGAGATCGAGGACGAGTACGACCTCCCCGACGAGTCGGTCGAGCGCCTGGACGACGGCCGGATCCGGATCGACGGCACGTTCCCCATCGACGACTTCAACGAGCAGTTCGGCCAGGCGATCCCGCAGGAGGACTACCACACCGTTGCGGGTTACGTCTTCGGCCAGCTTGGCCGCGTCGCCGAGCCCGGCGACGAGGTCCTCCACGACGGCCTGCGCTTCCAGGTGTTGGACGTCGACGGCCCACGCATCGAGCGGCTCGAGATCGAGTTTCGGTACGGGGACGAGGCTCAGCAGGAGGCGGCGGCCTCCGGCGAATGAAGCTCATCGCCGTTGACCGCTCGATGGCAAAGCCCGTGCAAGCGGGCGGGCACTTCGACGGCGGCGTCGCGATGCAGGATTTGAACCTCGACGCGCCTCCGGACGGCGTCGAGCTCGTGGCCGTGTTCTTCGACGCGGGCGCGCGGACGCTTCCGCACACCCATCCGGTCGAGCAGACGCTGATCGTTTTGGAAGGCGAGGGCGTCTACGCGGACGAGGGCGGCCGGCGGACGTTCCGCGCCGGCGAGGTCGTGGTCGTCCCCGCGGGAATCTGGCACTGGCACGGAGCGACTCCCACCTCGGCGATGTGCCACATCTCCGCGAAGCAGCCGGGCGACACCACCTGGGAGGGCGTCCCGCTCCGGGACTGGGAGGCCTACATGGGGGAAGCTACGGCCTGAGCGAGCGTGTGTTCACGACCACGAAATCGGATCCGTGGACGCGGTGTAGCGTGTGGAGCTGGTCGTTTGACCACCGCGAGTCGGGCGCGCCGGAGACGTACCAGCTGGAGCCGTTGTCGGCCACGATCATGCCGTAGCGCTTCAGCGCCGTCAGGACGATCCGGGCCTGCCGTGGGAAGCCGGCAACTGGAAAGTCACCGCGGAGCCGAAGCCGGAGCCCCATCGGGGGCAGATCCGGGTCGGTGAGGCTCGAGGCGAAGTGGCGGGCCGGGTAGACATAGGCCCGCCGCGACCGCGCGACCGTAAGGCGTAGGGCGTGGTCGATCCGCCCGCGTGCGACCTCGTCGTAGCGCGCTAGGCCAGGAAGGATCGGAAGCCCGGCCGCGTCTGCGGACGTCCAACCGGCAGGCCGGAGTCGGTTCGAGCGCAGGTTCCAGATGGCACCGGAGCCTGCGCGCCAGCGAGGCGTGCCGCTGCGGGGATACAGGGCGAAGAGCTCGTAGAGCTTGCAGCTCGAACGGTCGACGAGGATCGCGTGCCGGTCGCCGTCCGCCTGTCTCCCGCCCTCGATCTTGACGCCGCTGGGGATTGGATACGGGCCCTGGTC
>DATHAG010000108.1:0-4364 GCA_035296825.1 Gaiellaceae bacterium
CCGGCCGGGGCGATTCCGAAGGACGGGCCCAGCGCCGGCATCACAATGGCGACCGCGCTCGCCTCGCTGCTTATGCGACGGCCTGTTAAGCACACGGTCGGCATGACCGGAGAGGTCACGTTGCAGGGCCGCGTGCTACCGATCGGCGGCCTGAAGCAGAAGGTGCTCGCCGCGCACGCTGCGGGACTCACGGACGTGATCCTGCCGGAACGAAACCGGCCGGACCTCGACGACGTGCCCGAGACGGTTCGGGAGCAGATGAGCTTCCATCCCGTTATGACGCTTGCGGAGGTGCTCGACCTCGCGCTCGAGCCGGTCCGCTCCCAGGATGCCGCCCTGTCGTAGATGCCAGCCCGTGCCCGAGGAGATCCGCCAGGCAGCGGATCTCCTCGGACGGCGCTGGCTCCTGTCGATCCTCTACGCGGCCCACACCGGCGCAGTTCGCTACAACGAGTTCCTCCAGGCGGTGGGGAGGATCCCACCGCGAACGCTCGCCATCCGGCTGGTCGAACTCGAGGAAGCGGGGATCTTCGAGCGCCGCGTTCTCGCGTCGCGGCCCCCGACGGTCGAGTACCGCCTGACGCCTGCGGGTAAACGGCTGAGCGTCGTCGTGGACGCGCTCCAGCGGGTCGCCGGCCCGGCGGTGTAGAGAACTTGAGGCGAACACGTGTTCGTCCGACCTCGAAGCTAGACTGACTCACAATGGCCGCCGAAGAGCTCGTCGTTCACGGCGCCCGCGAGCACAACCTCAAGGACATCACCGTCCGTCTGCCGCGGAACGCGCTCATTTGCGTGACCGGACTCTCCGGCTCCGGCAAGTCCTCTCTTGCCTTCGACACGATCTACGCAGAGGGCCAGCGCCGCTACGTCGAGTCACTGTCGGCGTACGCGCGCCAGTTCCTCCAGATGATGGAGAAGCCCGACGTCGATTCGATCGACGGCCTCTCACCGGCTATTTCGATCGACCAGAAAACCACCTCCCGGAACCCGCGCTCGACCGTCGGCACGGTGACGGAGATCTACGACTACCTGCGGCTTCTCTATGCCCGCGTGGGGCGGCCCCACTGTCCAATCTGCGGCCGCCCGATTGCAGGGCAGAACGTGCAAGCCATCGTCGACCAGGTTCTCCGCCTACCGGAAGGGACGAAGTTCACGGTGAACGCTCCGGTCGTCCGCGACCGAAAGGGTGAGTACAAAGACCTCCTCGAGCACCTCGGAAACGAGGGCTTCACCCGCGTCAAGGTCGACGGCGAGCAGAGGCTCCTCGACGAGGAGATCGAGCTGGACAAGAAGTTCAAGCATACGATCGAGGTCGTGGTCGACCGGCTCGCGATCAAGCCAGATCTGCGCCACCGCCTCACGGATTCGGTCGAGACCGCCCTCGCCCTGGCCGACCGGCTCGTCGCGATCGACATCGTCGACGGCGAGACGATGACCTTCTCGGAGCGCTTCGCCTGTCCCGAGCACGGCGTCGGTCTCCCGGAGCTCCAGCCCCGCATCTTCAGCTTCAACTCCCCTCACGGGGCGTGCCCGCGCTGCATGGGGCTCGGGTCGCAGCAGCGCATCGACCCGGACCTACTCGTGCCCGATCCGACCGTGTCGATCGGCGAGGGCGCGCTTGTCCCCTGGTCGGTCGGCAGCTCGAGCTACTACGAGTCCGTTATCCAGGCAATCGGCGACCGCTACGAGATCGACCTCGACCGGCCCTGGAACGAGCTCTCGGAGGACGAGCAGAACCTCTTTCTCTTCGGCACGGGCGAGGACAAGATCTATGTCCAATACCGGAACCGGATGGGTCGCCGGCGCTCGTACATGACTCGCTTCGAGGGGATCGTGACGAGCCTTGAGCGCCGGTACCGCGAGACGGACTCGTCGCAGCAGCGCGAGCGCATCGAGGAGTACATGAGCTTCCGGCCTTGCCCGGAGTGCAAGGGCGCCCGCCTGAAGCCCGAGGTGCTCGCCGTGACGGTAGGCGACAAGGCGATCCACCAGTTCACGCGCATGTCGGTGACCCGGTCGCTCGAGTTCCTCGGCAGGCTGCAGCTCTCCGAGACCGAGCAGCTGATCGGGGAGCGGATCATCAAGGAGATCCGCGAGCGGCTCACGTTCCTGGACAACGTCGGGGTCGGATACCTGCAGCTCGACCGCGCCGCCGCCACCCTCTCGGGCGGGGAGGCACAGCGTCTGCGGCTCGCGACCCAGATCGGCTCGCAGCTGGTCGGAGTCCTCTACATCCTCGACGAGCCATCGATCGGGCTCCACCAGCGCGACAACGACAAGCTGATCACGACGCTCGAGCGCCTCCGCGACCTCGGGAACACCGTCCTGGTCGTCGAGCACGACGAGCAGATGATGCGCTCCTCCGATCACGTCGTCGACATGGGTCCCGGCGCGGGTGAGCACGGCGGGCACGTCATCGCCGAAGGCACGGCCGACGACATAGAGCGAAGCCGCAAGTCCATCACGGGCCAGTTCCTGTCCGGTAAGAGGACGATTGCGGTGCCGGAGCGCCGCACCGAAGACCTCGGATCGTTCTTCATCCGCGGGGCGAGCATGCACAACCTGAAGGGGATCGACGTCGAGTTCCCGGTCGGGAAGTTCATCTGCGTCACGGGCGTCTCGGGGTCCGGCAAGTCGACACTCGTGAACGAGATCGTCTACAAGGCGCTCGCAAACAGGCTTCATCGATTGCGCGTCAAGCCGGGCGATCACATCGCCTGCGACGGGATCGAGTGCTTCGACAAGGTAATCGACATCGATCAGTCGCCGATTGGCCGCACGCCTCGCTCGAACCCCGCCACGTACACGAAGCTCTTCGACCACATCAGGGAGCTCTATTCGCAGACACCGGACGCGAAGGTGCGCGGCTACAAGCCGGGGCGTTTCTCGTTCAACGTCCGCGGCGGCCGCTGCGAGACTTGCAAGGGCGACGGCACGATCAAGATCGAGATGCATTTCCTGCCGGACGTCTACGTCCCGTGCGAGACATGTAAGGGCAAGCGCTACAACCGCGAGACGCTCGAGGTGAGATTCAAGGGCAAGTCGATCGCGGACGTTCTCGAGATGTCGATCGAGGAGGCACTCGCCTTCTTCGCCAAGATCCCGAAGATCCGGCGGCGGCTGCAGACGCTGCACGACGTCGGGCTCGACTACGTGAAGCTTGGTCAGCCTGCAACCACGCTCTCCGGTGGCGAGGCGCAGCGGGTCAAGCTCTCGGCCGAGCTTTCGAAGGTGGCGACGGGAAAGACGCTCTACATTCTCGACGAGCCGACCACGGGCCTCCACTTCGCGGACATCGAGAAGCTGCTCGACGTCCTTCAGCGGCTCGTGGATGCCGGCAACACCGTGCTCGTGATCGAGCACAACCTCGATGTGATCAAGCAGGCGGACTGGATCGTCGATCTCGGCCCCGAGGGAGGGGAGGCCGGCGGCGAGCTGATCGCGACCGGCACCCCGGAGCAGGTCGCCGAGGTCGAAGGCAGCTTCACCGGTGAGTTCCTACGAGCGGTGCTTCCGAGCGCCGCGGCCGCGGCTGCCTGACGTTCTCCCCGGATACGCTGATCGCGTGGACGCCGAGCTGCATGCACGCACGCCTGAACGGGACTGGTGGCTCCGCGCCCTGGCCGTTTTTCAGGCGCCTCGCGCCGTCTTCGCGGGTCTCCGCGACGATTCCGACGAGCAGGCAACTGCCCGACAGGAGCCCGTCATGGCGCTCGTTATCCTCGCCGGAATGGGCGCGATTCTCGTCACGAACGCGACCCAGAGCCTGCTCGACAACCCGGAGGTCGACCGCCTGCTGGTGCTCGTGCTTGTCTTCCTGGCCGGCGCACTCTACGGCGTCGCGGCCTACTGGATCGGCGGCGGTGCGCTTTACCTGGGAGTCAAGGCCGCGGGAGGCGACGAGACGTACCGCCGCGCTCGCCACCTCCTGGCTTTCGCGGCGGGTCCGATCGCCCTCTCGCTCCTGGTTCTGTGGCCCCTTCAGCTCGCGATCTACGGGGGCGATCTCTTTCGCTCCGGAGGCGGCGACGAGGGGGGCGCAGGCGCCTGGATCTTCCTTGCGTTCGAGATCGCGTTCTTCGCGTGGGCCCTCGTTCTCATCGTCTACGGGATCCGGGTCGTCCACGAGTGGCCCCTCGTTCGCTCGCTCGGGGCGCTTGTACTTGCGGCTCTTGCGCTCGTCGCACTCGGGATCGTCCCCTCGTTGATCTAGTTCTTCAGCGCCGCAACCTCCGCCTCGAAGCGCGCCAGCTCTTCCTGCGGGATCGAATAGGTGTGCTCTTCGCCGGGGAAGGCGCCGGACCGAACGTCGCCGACGAAGCGCTCGAGGGCAGCACGGATCTGCGGCGCGATCTCGGCGTAGC
>DATHAG010000109.1:0-6402 GCA_035296825.1 Gaiellaceae bacterium
CGCCCCTCGGCTCGTCCTCACCCCACACGCGGCCTGGTACAGCGAGGAGACCGAGCGCGAGGTCTACCGCCGCCCCGCGCTCGCTGTTTTGGACGTCCTCGAAGGACGTGAGCCACGCGACGCGGTGGCGCTACCGTGACCTCGGTCCTCAACCGGGACGCGAATGCTGGCAGCGTCGCCCTCGTCACTGGCGGCGGTACCGGAATCGGCCGCGCTACCGCGCTCGAGCTGACACGGACGGGCGCCTTGGTGGCGATCTGTGGGCGGCGACCCGAGCCGCTCGCGGCCGTGGCGGGGGAGGTCGAAGCACTCGGTGGGCAATGCCTCGCTCTCACGACGGATGTCCGCGAGCCGGATCAGGTCGAGGCGCTCGTCGCCCAGACACTCGAGCGCTTCGGGAAGATCGACGTCCTCGTCAACAACGCCGGTGGCCAGTTCATTGCTCCGGCGGAAGAGATCTCTGCGGGCGGCTGGCGGGCGGTCCACCGACTTGCCGTCGACGCCGTCTGGAACGTCACTCGCGAGGTCGCCACCCGCTCGATGATCCCCAAGCGTCGCGGGGTCGTGGTCTTCGTAGGCTTCAGCCCTCGCCGCGGCGTGCCGGGCATGGCTCACGCGGCCGCAGCCCGCGCCGCGGTCGAGAACCTGGCCAGCGGCCTGGCCTCCGAGTGGAGCCAGTACGGGATCCGCACGGTGTGCGTCTCGCCGGGAACGATCATGACCGAAGGGCTTGAGGGCTACGGCGCCGAGCGCATCGCACGTTGGGAGGAGGCTATTCCCCTGGGCCGCCTCGGCCGCCCGGACGAAGTCGCCTCCGTCATCGCGTTCCTCGCTTCCGAGGGGGGCTCGTACGTGACAGGCACGACAGTTGTAGTGGACGGTGGCACGGACGCCTGGGGGCATGCGTTTTCGCCCCCGCGTTCGTGAGTAGGCTTAAGCCAATGCCGACCGTATCGAGACTCTCGACCACCCCCGTCAAGGGCTCGGCGCTCCACCATCCGGAGGAGGTCCGACTCGAGCGCCACGGGGTGCCGGGAAACAGAGAGTTCTTCCTCGTTGATTCGACGGGCCGCCTGTTCGGATGCACGAGGCACGGACCCCTTGTGCAGGTGCGAAGCGAGTACCAGGCCGACCCGGAGCGCCTGGCGCTCCACTTTCCGGACGGGAGTGTCGTCGAAGACTCGGTCGCGCTCGGCGATGAGAAGATGCGGGTGGACTTCTGGGGCCGACCGGTGGATGCCCAGCTCGTTGTCGGCCCGTTCGCCCAGGCCTACACCGACTACATCGGGAAGCCCGTGCGGCTTGTCCGGACGTCCGACCGGGGTGGCGCGTTCGACGCGCGCGTCGTGACGCTTCTCTCGGAGGCTTCCGTCGAGGAGCTCGGACGTCGGGCGGGCGCCAACGGCGGTGTGGACGGACGCCGGTTTCGGATGCTGCTGACACTCGAGGGCTGCGAGCCACACGAGGAGGACACATGGGAAGGACGTCGGTTTCGCGTGGGCTCGGCCGTGATACGGGTGGGCGGCCCGGTCCCCCGTTGCGTGGTCACCACTAGGGATCCTGACCTCGGCTTCCGCGACTTCGACTCGCTGAGGGAGATCAAGGCCTACCGAGGCCTGCGTGACGGCAAGGACATCGACTTCGGTGTCTACGCTGACGTCGAGGAGCCCGGAGTCGTGCGTGTCGGCGACGAGCTTGAAGACGCCTAGCTCCGCCCGTCCTTCGAATCTTGCTACTCGGAGCGCCGTCGAGCCCAGCGTTCGCCGGCCGCCCGGGCCTCGTCCGTCTGCGCGAGCGCGGCGTAGGCAATCCGCTCGAGGAGCACGGATGTCTCGCGCGACGACTCCGCCATGAGATCGGCCGAGGTCTTGATCGCGGTCACTGCCGGCTCGGGAAGCTCAGCAATGCGCGCTCCGAGCTCGAGTGCCCTGCCGACCGCGTTGCCCGCGGCCACGACCTCGGTCACGACGTTGTACGCGAACGCCTCAGAGGCTGTAAAGCGCGGCCGGATCAGCATGAGCTCCTTGGCCCGCGCTGCCCCGATCAAACGGACCAGTCGGTGGGCTCCTCCGGAGCTTGGGAGAATGCCGAGCTCGACCTCGGGCAAGCCGAAGATCGCGCTCTCGTCCGCAATCCGAAAATCCGTCGCGAGCGCGAGCTCGAGCCCGCCGCCAAGGCAGTAGCCGTGGATGGCGCTGACCGAGGGCTGGCGCAGGCGAGCGATGCGCTCGTAAAGGGCACCGGAGCCCCGGTAGTACGCCTCGATCCCGGCGAGGCTCTCATCGCGCGACTCGGATAGGTCGGCGCCGGCCGAGAACGAGCGCCCGGACCCGGTGAAGACGATGCAGCGGCTCCCGGCAACCTGCGGCAAGTCGAGCGCTTGCCCCAGCGCAATCTCGACATCCGTCGAGATTGCGTTCAGCTTCTCGTCGCGATCAAACGCGAGGACGGCAGTGGCTCCGTCGAGACGGACATCGACAAGAGGCTTCTCGTGCATGCGAACCGGCCGCCTCGGCTAAGGGCGCTCGCGGATGGGTCGAAGCAGCATGCGCGGACGCTACGACACCGGCAGGTTTCAGGACAAGAGAACCAGCCGGAATGCACGCACCGTCTTGACACGATTTGCTGAACACGCGCGCGAGTTTCGCCGGTACGCTGGCGCGTGAGCAGGCGGGCGGGTCGGGACCCGAGCTACACGCGCGTCTACCTGATTGAAGCGCTAGGCCGAGAGCCGCTCGGCCGTTCCATGCGCCTCGAGTGAGGCAGGCGCGACGCCAAGCTGCTCCGCTGCGAAGCGACGCAGGAGCTCGTGCACTCGCTCGGGCGTGACGTCCCCGGCTAGGGCTTTGAAGGCGAGCCCGTCCGCGAGACCCACGAGACGTTCGGCAACCTCGCCCGCGGGCGCGACGGGCTGAAAGGCACCGAGTCGCTCGCCCTCCTCGATCACCTCCCGGAAGTATCGGCGCCAGCGCACGCCGACCTTCCGGCTTTCCGGACGAAGCTCGGGACCTCGAAGGACACGGCTCACGAGCTCGATCCAAAGCAGGTACTGCTCTCTAAGCCACCCCGGGTAGGGAACGGCGACGTCGATCAGCACGGCGAGCTGCGAAACCGGATCGCCTTCTTCCGCGAGTGCGGTCTCGAGACGCTCGTACGGAGTTTCGTTCGCCCAGCGAAGCGCGGCCAGGAGTACATCGTCCTTCGTCTTGAAGTAGTAATGGACAGTTCCCGTCGAGACACCCGCACCTCGGGCGATGTCCGCGATCCGTGTCGCTTCGAATCCGCGCTCGGCCAGAGCGCGCCGTGCGGCCGCGAGGATGCTTTCTTCCCTTTCATCCCTGACGAGTCGCGGCGCGCTCACGCGCCAAACCTAACTTGACTCACCCATCCCAGTCCAATCTAATTGACGCTTGAGTCAAACCCCTTCCCCTGGAGGTTGGAGCATGCGGAGCGACCTTGACCGGATCCTCGAGAGGAAACTCGGCCGTGGGCAGTTTCTGAAGCTCGCGGCGGCGGCTGGAGGAACCGGGATCCTTGCCGGATGCGGCGCGTCATCGGGAGAGAGCGACGACACCGATACCGGCGCGGCCGGAGCGACTGAGACCCGACCGTCGATCGACCAGGAGAAAGGCGACCTGAAGGTTCTCGAGTGGGCCGGGTACGAGCTACCGACCTACGTAGGCGTCAAGGCCTACGCGAACACGTATCCGAAGCCCAAGTACACGTTCCTGACCAGCGACGACCAGGCGCTCTCCAAGGTCCGAGCGGGCTTCCGGCCCGAGGTCGTTCACCCCTGCGTCGGCTATGTCCAGGACTGGGTCAACCTCGATGTCGTGGAGCCGTTCGACACGTCGCTCATGAAGAACGTCAAGGATCTGAACCCGGCGATGCTCGAGGGTGGTCAGATCGACGGAAAGCAGTACTTCATTCCGGCGGACTGGGGCTTTTCTTCGCCGCTCTACCGATCCGACAAGGTCGACACGAACGAAGACACCTGGGCGCTTTTCTACGACGAGAAGTACAAGGGGAAGATTTCCTGGTGGGACAGCCTCGAGAACCTGATCGTGGCCGGCTACGTCAACGGCGTGGACGACCCTTGGGACATGGACGACGGCGAGCTCGAGGACATGAAGAAGTTCCTCATCTCGAAAAAGCACGTCGTTCGGAACTTCTGGGCCTCACAGACCGACCTCGATGCAGACATGAAGGCCGGGAACATCTGGATCGCATACGCCTGGGCCGGCTCCTACGTCGCGGCTAAGGACGCAGGACACGACGTGACGTACATGGAGCCCAAGGAAGGGCGCCTGTCCTGGGTGTGCGGTTTCGTCCTCATGAAGGACAGCCCCAACTACCACCATGCCCACGCCTACGTCGACGAGTGGTCGAGCACGTTCTCGGCCGAATGGATCATGCTGAACTACGCCTACGGGCACGCGAACACAAAGGCTGATCTGAGCAAGCTCGACCCAGGGTTTGTGGAGGTGCTCCACCTGAAGGATCCTTCGGCCCTGCAAGAGCCCAAGGCGCACATGGATCGCTTCGTCCCGCGCCGCAAGGAGTACAACGCAGCCTGGGACGAGGTCAAAGCGGCCTAGGGCGGGCCTGACCGCAGCGTGGCAGTCGAGGCTCAGCCGGTTCCGCATGCCCGCAGCGGCTGGCGACCCCGGTACCGCGGCAAGAACCTGACGACGGCGGCGCTGATCGCGCCGCCGCTCCTCTGGCTCGTCGTCTTCTTCGCGATTCCGGTGGTGCTCGTCGGCCTCCTCTCGGTCGGGGGGATCGTCCTCTTCCCCGGGGACGCGGTCTGGACACTGTCCGCCTGGAAGTCGTTCCTCGATTTCGACTCCGTCTACCTGGGTCTCTTCTGGAAGTCGATCAAGATGTCGCTGATCGTCTCGGCGATCTGCGTTGTGATCGCCTACCCGATCGCGTACTTCCTGGCCCTGGGGACGAGCAAGCACAAGTACACGTTGCTCCTCCTCATCATCGTCCCCTTCTTCACGAGCTTCCTGCTCCGCGTCGCGGCTTGGAAGTTCATCCTCGGCGACCAGGGCCTCATCAACTCGTTCTTCTACTCGACCGGCCTTCGGGCGGATGAGCACCCCATACCACAGCTCCTCTACAGCCAGTTCACGGTCATGCTCGTGCTCGGATACGTCTGGATCCCATTCGTGGCCCTTCCCATTTTCGTGTCGCTCGAGAACCTCGATCGGCGGCTCCTCGAGGCCGCCAGCGATCTCGGGGCCAGCCGTTGGCAAGCCTTTCGTCGTGTCACCCTCCCGCTCAGCCTTCCCGGGGTCGTAGCGGCGTTCGTCTTCATCTTCATCCCGACGATCGGCGAGTACGTGACGCCGTCACTCGTGGGCGGGAACAGGGGCTTCATGTTCGGCAACGCGATCCAGGACCTCTTCGGCCCGGGCTTCGACTGGACCACAGGTGCGGTCCTGTCCATGTTCCTCTTCGGCGCCGTTCTCTTCTTCACGCTCATCTTCGCACGCTTCCTTTCCATGCGGCAGCTCTCGACATGAGCGACATCGCCGTCTCGAAGAACGGCCTTCGCAGCCTCAAGGTGTTCTTCGGGCTCCTCGTTGTCTTTCTCTACGCGCCTCTCCTCGTCCTCTTCGTGTTCTCGTTCAACGACGACTCGACGATCCGCTTCCCGCTGCAGGGCTTCACGACCCAGTGGTACCGAGACTTCCTCGCGAACCCGGAGCTGACCGGGTCCCTCCGGACGAGCGCGATCATCGCATTCATTGCCAGCACAATCGCCGTCCTGCTCGGAATCCTCGCCTCGATCGTGCTCGTGCGGAGACGGTTCTTCGGGAAATCCGGCGCGACGGCGTTTCTCCTCTCGCCGCTCGTGATCCCCTACGTCGTCTTCGGCATCGCCCTGCTCATCCTCTTCAAGACCGTCGACGTCTTCCTCGACCAGTGGATCGGGGTCACGATCGGACTGTCCATCTGGACGGTGGCGATCGGCCACGTGGTGATCTTCCTCCCGTATGCGATCCTCGTGCTCGCGCCCCGTATCGAGCGGATCGACGAACGCCTCGAGGAAGCCGCGCGCGACCTCGGCGCGACGGGGCTCCGCACTTTCAGGTCGATCACGCTGCCCTTGATCGTCCCTGCGGTCCTCTCCTCGTTCCTGATCTCGTTCACGTTCTCGTTCGACGAATTTGCGGTCGCAAACTTCGTGGTCGGCGACCAGGTGACCTTCCCGATCTACCTCTACTCGCAGCTTCGGTTCCCGACGCTCTTACCACAGGCGATCGCGGTCGCTGTCGTCGTCTTCGTCGCGTCCCTCGCGATCGTCCTCCTCGCCGAGGTTGGGCGCCGCTTCCTCGAGCGGAGGCTCGACGTGGAGAGCGAGGGCTCGACGCTGGTTCCAGGCGCGGCTTA
>DATHAG010000110.1:0-13676 GCA_035296825.1 Gaiellaceae bacterium
GAAAACTACGAACTATTTAAGAATTCGATCTTGGCCGTGCTCCGACAGCGCGCGCCGTCGCGATTTTCGAGCGCTGTGTCGCCCATTTCGAGGAGAAGGGCGACCCCGTGCTCAGCGTCCGCTTCGCGTGCCTGCTAGGGGCAAGGCTCCTCGAGACCGGAAATGCAGGCCGGGCCGAAGCACTCGTCACCGCCGCCCTGGGGACAGGAGAGCCGATCGCCGACTTTTCCGCTCGGGCATGGCTCTATTTCTCGCAGTGCCGAGCCCGGAGCGCCGAGGGCGATATGGCCGGAGCGAGCCGCTACGGGAGGCTGGCGCTCGCGACGCTCGAGTCGGCAGACGATGCCCGTTTCACGGTGCAGTCACGCCAGATCCTGGCCCGCGCGGCCCTCGCGAGCGGTCGCCCGGAAGTCGCGCTCGCGCACTACCAGGCTGCGCGGCCGCTGCTCGAGTCCAGTGGCTCGCGGCTCGAGCAGGCCCGGTTCGGGGCTGGAGAGGCACGCGCGCTCGCCGGGCTCGGCCGCAAGGAGGACGCCGCCACTCTGGCTGCAGGGGTTCCGGCGCTTCTTGACAGCGCGTCACCGGCCGAGGCCGGGTCGGTCTACTCACTCCTGGCCGAGGTCCATGCGGACCTGGGTGACGTCGCCCGCGCGACGGAGCTCTACCAGCGGGCGGCAGAGCTCCTCGAGCAGTCGAATCCCAGGCCCACGCTGATCGAGGTCTACTCCCAGATCGCGGAGCTCTACGAGGCCCAGGGACGCCGCGAAGATGCCTACGAATACATGAAGAAGGCCGTCGGAATGCAGCAGCAGGTCGCTGCTGCCGCACGAACCAACGGTTCCTGAGATATAGTTGGCCTAGAGCCGCGCGCGCCCACGCGCGCCGGCGTTTTCACTTCGGTTGCAGCGCACGCGCGCTGCGCTCATGCAAGAAGCGATACCGCATCCGACCGCTCCGTCGGAGGTCGCGGACGGCTTAGTGGCCGCCGCCCTCCGCGCCCAGGCATGGGCGGGCGAGCCGTTCCTCCAGACGGACGAGAATGCCGTCGAAGCCTTGGCCGAGGGCCGGGCTCGCCGAAGCGCTCTCGATGACGCGCTCCGGGAGATGGATGCAGGGCGCACGGCGCCGTCGCCGGAATGGAAGGTTCGCTACGCGCTCATGCTCGGGCTCGAGCGGGTGATCACGGATCATCCGCCCCGGCTCGCTTCTGGCACGGAGCTTCGCCGGCATCAGATCGACGCCCTAGCGGGGATGCTGACGGAGCTGATCTCGAACATCGAGCACCCCGCTGAGAACGGAGGCCCGGAGAACGGAGCGGTAGACGAGGAAGCGCCCGGAAGCGAAGAGGAGCCTCTGCTCGGGGTCGACCAGGTCGACGACGATGACCTCGACGAGCCCGCACCCCGCAGCGATCCTGGCGCCGTCCGCCGCTTCCGGTTCCGGCATCCGACCGCGTCAGGGAAGACGATCGCCGCCGGTGGCTTCGTCGAGGCGTCCCGGACGATGGGCGTCCTGATTCTCACCCACAGGCGGCTCCTCGTGAAGCAGTTCGAGCGCGACCTGACAGCCGAGGGCTACGGCGACCGCTTTCGCCCAGCCATCGAGGCGGGAAAAGAACCTCTCACCGGCAACCCAATCACGATCCAGACCTACGCCTGGTTCGCACGCCATGTCCGGAGCCTCTCCCGTACGGCCTACCAGCTCGTCATCTGCGACGAGGCGCACACCGCCCTCGGAGAGAAGACCAGCGCCGCTATCCGCAGCCTGACCGAGCCCGTGTACATCGGGATGACGGCCACGGAGCAACTGATCGCCAAGCAGGTCTCGGATGTCTTCCCAGCTTCGGTCGACGACCTGCCGCTCGCCGATGCGGCGCGGCGCGGACTGATCGCCCCGCTCCGGTGCCTGCGCGTCCCCCCTGCGGCGGCGATCTCGTCCGTCCCCATCGTGGGCGGTGACTACGACCAGGAGATCCTGGCCAAGGTCCTCGACCACGAGCTGATCAACCAGGCCGCAGCAAGCTTCTACCGCGATCGCTTCGACAACACCCCCGGAATCGTCTACGCGGCCGGGGTCGACCACGCCTACAACCTCGCGCGCGAGTTCCGCGCCGCGGGGCTCAAGGCGGAGGCCGTGAGCGGCCGCACACCGCCGCTCAAGCTCGCCGAGACGCTCGCGGCCTACGAGCGCGGCGAGATCAACATGCTGGTGAACGCGCAGCTCCTCGCTGAGGGGTGGAACTCGCCTCGCGCGACCATCTGCATGCACCTCGCGCCGACCGCGAGCCGCCGTGTCTATCAGCAGCGGATCGGCCGGATCATGCGAACGCATCCGCGCAAGGAAGCGGGGATCGTCGTCGACTTCACCGATCCTGCAGCGACGCACAACGACCGCACGATCACGCTCCACACGCTGCTCGACTCCGATTTCTACCGGCCGGGCGCGCGCGTGACGCCTGCGCCGCGCCGCAGGGTCCAACGCCGCGCCAGGCGAAAACTCTCGCCGGCTCCGTGGCTCATCCCGGTCACGCCCGACTCCGCGAGGCGCGTCGCCGTGATCACGCGCGAGTGGGAACGGGTCGATCCGGCCAGGCTCGCGGACGACGAGCAGCAGTTCTGGGCCACCATCGCCGGCCGCCAGCTTCGCTTCGACGAGCGCCAGCAGTTCGCCGAGAAACTTGCGAAGACATCGCGCGAGTGCCGGGAGATGTTCCTCATGAGCTGCGCGGCCGAGAACCCGAACCGGCGCTTGCGCCTATCCGCTCTGGGCGACCGAGTCGCCATCTCGGTCGACCGGGCGAGCTTCGACGATCTGGTCTCGATGGTCACCTCCGCCCCCACCTGGGAGAAAGACCGTGTCCAGGGCGTCCGCGTGTTGCTGCGAGCAATCGGCGAGGGCAAGGTGGAGGCCCCCGACGACATCGTGTCGCGTTGGGCGTGGCGCCTCGCGCGCGCGACACGGAAGCTGCAGGACCGCCGTGCCAGCGCCGAGCTTCCGGACGCGAAGCGCCTGCTCGGGGCGCTGACGAACTCCCGCGGCCATCGCCACGAGGAGAACGCCGCCCGGCTCGTCAACGTCGCGCTCGAGCAGCCGATTCACGTCGCCGTGGCGCTTCTGGCCTCTGCCGAGGCCTATACGCCGACGGCCCAGCGGCTAATCGATGGTGCACGCGAGCGCCTCGGCTCCCCCGCTGAGGTGGCGAACGCGCTGGCCGACAATCTGCCGGCGCCGAAGCAGTCGTCCGGCAAGTCGCGTCGCCGGCGCCGGAAGAAGAAGTCGAAGGGCAAGGGCCAGACGAACTCGCAGTCGCAGCAGGCTCAGAATGGAGCCGCGCCGGTGCAAGCCGAGGAAAGACCCCCCGCCGAGCCTACGCCCGAACCCGCCACCACGGGCTGACCCAAAGGGAAGCGGGCTCCAGTCCCGCGGCTAGGTTAAGAGCGTGCTCGTCCTCGTCGCGATCGCGTTCGTGGCTGGAATCGTCACTGCGATCTCGCCCTGCGTCCTGCCGGTGCTGCCGATCGTCTTCGCCGGCAGCGCAACCGGCGACCCTCGCCGCCCCTACGCGATCGTCGTCGGACTCGTGGCAAGCTTCACCGCCTTCACCCTCGCCGCGACCGCGCTCCTCTCCGCGCTCCATCTACCCGACGACCTCCTGCGGCAGATCGCGATCGCTGTCGTCATCATTATGGGGCTTTCCCTCCTCTGGCCCTGGCTCGGGAGCCTCGCCGAGCGCCCGTTTCTCGCCCTGGGCCGGCGCCGGCCCGGGGACGTGGGCGGCGGGTTCCTACTGGGCGTCAGCCTCGGCCTGCTCTTCACGCCGTGTGCCGGGCCAATCATCGCCGCAGTGTCCACGGTGGCCGCGACCCGCAGCTTCTCCTTCGAGGCCGTCCTGGTCACGATGGCCTACGCTCTCGGTGCAGGCCTCGTTCTCCTTGCGATAGCGGTCGCAGCGAGGCGCGGCTTCGCGCTCCCGACGATGCGCGAGCGCGCTCGTGTCATTCGCCCGGCACTCGGAGCCGTGATCGTCGGCGTCGGGATCATGATGATCCTGGGGCTCGATCTGAAGCTCCAGACGCGCGTTCCGGGCTACACACGAGCGCTCCAGGGACTCGAGGAGAGCGCTGCGGCCAGGACCCGGATCGACGACCTCGTGGGCGGCGAGGAGAGCCGCGTCCAGGAAAGCACCCTCGACGACTTCGGGCCGGCGCCGGAGTTTCGGGGCCTTTCCAGCTGGCTGAACTCAGAGCCGCTGACCCTCGAGGCCCTGAAGGGCAAGGTGGTGCTGATCGACTTCTGGACCTACTCGTGCATCAACTGCTTGCGGACGCTCCCCTACATCAAGCGGTGGGACGAGGCCTACCGCGACAAAGGCCTGGTGGTGATCGGAGTGCACACGCCCGAGTTCGCCTTCGAGCGAGTGCGATCGAACGTCGAGGACGCGACCCGCTCGCTCGGCGTCGACTATCCGGTCGCACTCGACAACGAATACGGGACGTGGAACGCCTGGGCGAACCGCTACTGGCCGGCCAAGTACTTCATCGACAGAGCCGGACACGTCCGCTTCGCGCATTTCGGCGAAGGCGCCTACGCAGAGAGCGAGAGCGTCATCCGGAAGCTCCTCGCCGAGCCTGGACTCCCAAAGCCCGTTTCGGGATCGGTCGAGGCCGACGTCCCAGTCGGCGTCGAGACACCGGAGACCTATCTCGGCTACGAGCGAATCGACCGCTTCTACGGCACCCCGATCGCGAGCGACCGCGAGGCCGACTACACACTTCCGAAGGTCCTTCCGGCCAACGGCCTCGGATACGGCGGCCGCTGGACGGTCGAGAAGGAGCGCATCGTGGCCGGGGCGCATGCCAGGCTGCAGCTTCGCTACCACGCCAGCAAGGTCCACCTCGTCCTTGGAAACGAAGGGGATCCGGAAGAGGTGGAGGTAATCGTGGACGGGCGTCGCCTCAAAACCGTTCGCGTCACGGGTGACCGTCTCTACACGCTTGCGGAGCTGCCCGGGCCGGCGCGGGAGCATCTCCTCGAGCTGAGGTTCACCCCCGGTACGGAGGCCTACGCCTTCACCTTCGGTTAGGAGGGTTCGGTGGAATGCCGCTCGTCGTCGAGGTGCGATGATCGTTCTCCCCGAGTAAGGACGGAGGCAGCGCCGAGAGCAGCGCTATCAAAGCGACTGAGGACGCCGCCTCGGGACAAGCTGCGCGGCTCGACGGCTCTGCTGCGTTTCGCCTAACCGTCCTCCTAGGACGGCTCGGCTCCGCCTTCGTCCTGCCGCCGCTCCTCGTGGTCGCGCAAGAAGCGGGTCAGCTCGGCCGCGAGAGACTCGCCGGAGACATCGAGCTCGTCGCCGAGCGTGTCGCGGCGCTGCTCGAGCTCGCGGACATAGGCCTCTGTCTCCTCGTCCTGGGCAACAGCCTCGCTCACCTGCCGCTCGTAGGAGTCGGCAGCGCGCTCGAGCTCGCCCAGATCGAGCTCGACCTCGAGGAGCGCCGCCAGCCGGGAGCAGAGGGCGTAGGCTGCGCGAGGGCTCGAGGCGAGGGACGCGTAGTGCGGCACGGCTGCCCAGAGGCTCGCCGACGGAAGGTCGACCCCCCTGCAGGCATCGTGGAGGACGCCGACTATGCCGGTCGGCCCTTCGTAGCGCGAGAGCGAAAGGCCGAGCTCGCGGACGAGCTTGGGATCGCTCGCGGAGCCGGTGACGGGCGCGGGTCGCGTGTGGGGCACGTCGGCGAGGAGCGCGCCGAGTGTGACGACGAGGCCGACGTTCAGGTCGGCGGCGAGCCCGGCGATCTCCGAGCAGAACGTCCGCCAGCGCAGGTTCGGCTCGACCCCGAGGAGAAGCAGGAGGTCTCGATCGCCCCCGGGGACCTCGGCGTGGTAAAAGGCGTTTTCAGGCCAGTCCACCCGCCGGGTCAGACCGTCCTCGAGGGCAACCTGCGGGCGAGTTGCTTGGAAGTCGTAGAACTCCTCCGGGTCGATGTCGCCGAACCGCTTGGCGTCCCAGGCCTGCGCGAGATAGCCGGCGGCCAGGGAAGCGCCCTGGGCGCCGTCGTTCCAGCCGCGGAAGGCCGCCACGAGAACAGGTCGTCGCAGCGGCGGGAGGCTCTCGATCCGAAGGTGGTCCGCCATGCCTCGAGTTTACGGCAGCAACCCCCTGTGCCTCGGCCGCGCCCGGGTCACCCGCGGCCCGCCTCCCGCTTTCGAGATTAATCGGAAGATGCGCGCGAGTGTGACGCCGATTGTGGCGCTTCGGTGCGCGAGTGTGACCAGAGTCGCACGGCGACGGCGACAACGCCCGCCCACACGGCAGTCGCGAGGGCCACGTGGACGAGCACGAGCCCCCAAGGAAGGCCGTTCCGCCACTGGATCTCGCCTACGGCCATCTGCAGGAGGAGGACGCCGAGCACGCCCGCAGCAAGGAGCAGTTCGTCGCGAACCTGGGCCCGGTGCTGAAGGAGCGCAACCACGAGCAAAAGAAAGCCGACCCCGAAGACGGCCGTTGCACGGACGTGGACGTAAACGGCGTCCAGAACGTTGCCGAAGCGCTCGATGTCCGAGCCCCCCGAATGCGGCCCGGCGGCGGTGACGAACGCGCCCGTGACGACGAGGACGAGCGTCGCCGGGAGGAGGGCGAGCGCGAGCCAGGGCAGCCAGGCGGGCACCGCGCCCGCCAGGCGGCCCTGCGTGAATCCGTCCGCGCCCACCAGAACGGCAGTTGCCAGCCCCACGGCCGCGAACGCGAGCAGGAAGTGCGACATGACGAGGAGCGGGTGGAGGTCGAAGATCACCGTGAGGCCCCCGAGCGGAATCTGGGCGACGACGGAGATCGCGACGGCGGCGGCACCCCAGCGGATCCATCCGGGCAGTCCCGCGACTCGCCGCGCTGCGATTGCCGCGATCGTCGTGCACGCCATGGCGCCGAGGGCAACGACACGGTTTCCGAACTCCACGACCGCATGGAAGTCCTTCTCCGGAAAGGGCGTATTGCCGCAGCGTGGCCAGTTGTCGCAGCCGAGACCGGAGGCAGTCAAGCGCACGACCGCACCGGTCGCAACGACCACGAACAGAGATCCGAGCGCGACCGCGGCAAGACGCCGAAACGCAGGCGGAGAGATGGAGCGCGCGCGGCTCCGAGCCCGTGAGAGCCTGGAGGTCGCGGCCTCCATCACTCGAGCGCCACCCCCGAGCCTGCCTCGACCCGCCCCACCGGTGCCAAAAAGACCCCTGCGGCTGCGAACGTCGTCGCGAGCACCGGGGCGCGATCTTCGGGCAGGGAGACCAGAAGCCCGCCGGCCGTCTGCGGATCGAACCCGAGGGCAAGCGCCCGCTCGCTCGCCGACCCCATTTCGAGAGTGGCTGAGGCGTAGTCGCGGTTGCGCTCGTCACCACCCGTTCGGATACCCGCTTCGGCAGCCGCGAGGGCTCCCGGGAGCGCCGGGAGCTCCTCGCACCGGAGTACCACCCGGACCTCGCTTCGCTCCGCCAGCTCGTACGCGTGGCCGAACAGGCCGAAGCCGGTCACGTCCGTGACCGCGTTCGGCTCGAAGGGTCGCAAGAGCTCGGCCGCCTCGCCGTTCAGAAGGGTCATCGACTCGGCGACGGCCGCCTGCTCGCTGTCACCGAGGAGGCCCTTCCTCCCACCGGTGAGAACAAGTCCCGTCCCCAGCGGCTTCGTCAAAAAGAGGGCGTCTCCCGGACGGGCGCCGCTCTTCCGCCAGAGCCTTTCGGGATGGGCCGTGCCGACCACGGCGAGTCCGTACTTCGCCTCCTCGTCGCGGATCGTGTGACCCCCCGCAAGCACCGCCCCGGCCTCCTCGACCTTGGCCGCCGCCGCGTCGAAGGTCGCGCGCACGGATCCGAGCGGAAGCTCTTCCGGGAACGCGGCCACCGAGAGCGCCAGAAGCGGCCTGCCACCCATGGCAAAGACATCGTTCAGGGCGTTGGTCGCCGCGACGGCGCCGAACAGGGCAGGGTCGTCGACCATCGACGGGAAGAAGTCGATCGTGAAGATGATCGCCTGCTCGTCGGAGAGCCGATAGACCGCAGCATCGTCTGCAGGGTCGAGCCCGACGAGGAGGTCCTCGGAGGCCGTCGGAACGAAGCCGGCGAGAAGCTCGCGCAACCGCGCGGCCGAGTACTTCGCCGCGCATCCCCCACCTGCTTCGAGGCCGGCCAGCCGCGCGGTAGTCTCCACAGAATGGAGCGTACCAGCGGCCTTGCGGCCACCAGGCGGTACGGCTGCCCGACGATGACAGGCACGCTCCGGCGTGTGCTCGTCCGGGCACCGACGCCAGAGGACGTGGCCGGGTGGCGCGCCTACGGCTGGCGTTCGGAGCCGGATTTCGGCCGTCTCGAGGCCGAGCACGAGGCGTTCAGGACCATGCTCTCCGACGCCGGTGCGGAGGTCGTTCTCGCGGCGACTCCGCTCGGAATCTGCCCGGACGCCATCTACGCCTACGATCCCTCGCTGATTACGTCACGCGGCGCGATCCTGCTCCGGCCGGGGAAGGAAGGGCGCGTCGCAGAAGTGGAAGCGATGGCTGCTGACCTCGTCGAGGCCGGGGTGCCGATCGCCGGGCGGCTCGAGGCGCCCGCGACTGCGGAGGGCGGCGACACCGTCTGGTTGGACGAGCGGACGCTCCTGGTCGGCCGCGGCTACCGAACGAACGACGAGGGCGTGGCCGCCCTGCGGGCAACGCTCCCCGACGTCGAGGTGATCGTCTTCGACCTCCCGCACCTGCGCGGTCGCGAAGAAGTGCTCCACCTCATGTCGTTCCTTTCTCCGCTCGACTCGGATCTGGCCGCGGTCTACCTCCCCCTGATGCCGGTTCGGCTCGTCGAGCTACTCGAGGAACGGGAGATCCATTTCGTTGAGGTGCCGGACGAAGAGTTCGAGTCGATGGGGTCAAACGTCCTGGCGCTCGGCCCACGGAAGGCACTCGCACTCGACGGCAACCCGGAGACCCGCCGCCGCATGGAAGCGGCAGGCGTCGAGGTGACCGTCTACCAGGGCGACGAGATCTCGAAAAAGGGCGACGGCGGTCCAACGTGCCTGACCCGCCCCCTCCTCCGGGACTGAGGTTTCTTGACAAGCGTGCCGAGCCGCGCCCACCCGGGGCGGCTCGTACCGACTAGGGAGCCTGCCGCGAGCAGCGGGCAGCGGTCACTTTTCGATCGGCACGTCCACGAGATTGCCCCACTCGGTCCACGACCCGTCGTAGTTTCGGACGTCCTCGTAGCCGAGGAGCTCCCGCAGGACAAACCACGTATGGGCACTGCGTTCGCCGATCCGGCAGTACGCGGTCACCGACTTGTCCTCGGTGACGCCCCTGGCCCCATAGAGCTCGCGCAGCTCGTGGACGGACTTGAAGGTGCCGTCGTCCTTGACGGCACTGGCCCACGGGATCGACGCGGCGGTTGGGATGTGACCGGCCCGCTGGGCGCCTTCCTGCTCGTAGCCGGGTGGGGCGATCAGGTCGCCTGCGTACTCTCCGGGTGAGCGCACGTCGACCAGCGCACGATCGTCGGCACCGATCCACCGCCTGACCTCATCGCGGTAGGCACGGATCGATTCGTCGCGCTCCTCCGCCTCGTAGGTTGTCGACGTGGCCGTCGGGACCTCGGTCGTGATCTCGCGGCCTTCGTCGATCCACTTCTGGCGACCTCCGTCCAGGATCCGGGCATCGCCGTGGCCATAGATCTTGACGTACCAGTACGCATAGGCGGCGAACCAGTTGTTCTTGTCCCCGTAGACGATGAGCGTCGTATCGTTGCCGATCCCACGCTCGCCGAGCAGGCGCTCGAAGGTGTCCTTGTCGACGATGTCCCGCTCCACGGAATCCTGCAGGTCGTCGCGCCAGTGGAGCTTCACGGCGCCCGGAATGTGTCCCTCCTCGTACAGATCGGGGTTCTCGTCGACCTCGGCCACGACGATCCCATCCTCCCCCAGATGCTCGGCGAGCCAGTCCGTGGTCACCAGAACCGGCTTCGCGTGTCCATTCTCTGCCATCTCTTTCCTCCATATCGCTTTACAACTTGAAGTAATGGCAGTATGCCAGACCTGGCCTGGGTCAGGACAGGCCCTAGAGGAGGTGCGAGCGCACTGCTTGCTCGAGCTCGTCCTTGGACACCGCGCCCTCGAACTTCGCCCGGATGACACCCTTCTCGTCGACCACGAACACCCAGGGCTCGCTGGGAAGATTCCATTGCTGCACCCACTCGTTCGTGCCCTTGTCGGGGTCGTTGTCCTCGTAGATCTCCACGTGGATCCACCGCACGGGTGAGCTGATCAGGTCGCGGCGCACCGCATCAACCGTCTCGACGGTCGGCCCACAGGTCCTGCTCTCGCAGTACTTCGGCGTCGCGAAGACGACGACGAACTGCTCGTGCGCGTCGAGAGCGCCTGCAATCGAGTTGCGGAGGAGCTCCGTGTCGGGTGGCCGCGCCGTGCTGATGGCCTCGGCCGGCGCATCGGCCAGAGTCGGGTTGTCGGAGCGCGGTGCCTTCGCTCCCAGGGCCGGGGTGGCGCTCTCTGCGGAGACCTCGATGGATCCGACGCCTTGGATGTCTGCCCCATCAGGGTTTGCGACGACCCAGTAGCGGCCGGTGGCCGGCAGATCGACGTGCGCAACGTAGAGGTCGGTCGCGTCCACGTGGTCGTGCGGGGAAGATCCCGCTGAATGCGAGTGCGGCTCGAGCGGCACGAGCTCGGCGGCGGCACGCACGGGCTTCGTAGCGCCTTCCTTTCCGACCCAGACCGTGGCGCGCGGGCTCTGCACGAGCTTCCCGTCCTGCCGGACGATCAGGAAGCCGAGACGATTCGGGCCCACGGAGAAGTCCGAGCTCGAGAGCGTGAGCGAGACGAATCCGCCCGGGGTCGCGGCGAGCTCCGACTCGACCCAGCGTGGGAGCGATCCGTCCGCCGACGCTGTCGTCTCTGCGACCCCGATCTTGGCGGGCGACCCCGTCTCGTTCGAGTCTCCCCCACAACCTGCGAGGAGCAGGAGAGAGCAGCCGACGATGAAGAAACGCACTCGCTCCATTGTGGCGAGCGCGGCTATGCTCGTGCGGCGATGACGATCGGCGATTTCATGTCCCGCGACGTCCTCTCCGTCGCTCCTGAGGACACGATCGGTGAGGCCGCGCAGCAGATGGCTGACGCGAACGTGGGGTCATCCGTGGTGCTCGAGCACGGCCGCTTGATCGGCATCCTCACCGAGCGCGATCTGCTCCGAGCGATGGCCAAGCGCGTTCATCCGAGTGAGGCGCGGGTCCGGGAGTGGATGACCGCCGAACCGGTGGCAGTGTCAGAGTCGACGACCGCAGACGAGGCGGCCCGCCTGATGGTCGAGAACGGATTCCGCCATCTGCCGGTCGTCGACGGCGAACGGACACTCGGCGTCGTCAGCCTACGGGATGTCATGCGCCACAGTCTCGAGACCGAGGCGGGCTCCAGCTGAATTTGGCGGAGACCGCCTAGACCAGCTGGAGCACGATCAGGGCCGCGGCGAGTACCCACGCGGCCGCGAGCGGCCCCAGCAATGGTGCGAGCGGACGAAGGGAAGGACGCGGTTCCATGACGAATCGTCGTTCGCCAGCCGAAGCGCTAGTCCTTCCCTCCGGCTAGTGACCGTGCTGGAACCCACCACACACGCTCAGCTTCCCGAGGAAGAGGGCGAGGGGGGTGAGAGTCACGAGGGCGAGGGTTGCCTTTGTCTTCACTGATTTCACCTCCTTTTTTAGAATCGGAAGTCCTGCAGGGATTCGGCCGCACGGCGATAGAGGTGAGCGGCTTTACGGTCGTCACCGAGCTTGGCGGCGAGGTCGCCTTTCGCGACCCACGCAGCCGCCCGGTGGCTGGCGGAGGAAAGCTGTTCGAAGCTCGTCTCGGCGCAGTCGAACATCGCTGCGGCCTCTTCGAGCCGGTCCTGCTCCAGCAGCGAGCGTCCGAGCACGAGCTGGGCGTTACCGATCTCGTCAACGAACTCGACCCGCCCGGCAAGGAGCTCGATCGCATGGCGCGCCTGCTCCTCGGCGAGCTTGACTTCGTTTGTCCGGAGATGAACCTGGGCGAGTGACGACACAGCGTAGGCGGCGTCCACGTCGCTTCCGACCTCGAGCGCGACCCGGAAGGCGTCCTTCAGGTACGCGATCGCCTCGTCCGGCTTTCCGAGCAGGAAGTTCAGGCCGCCGAGGTTGTTCAGAAGCTTGCCTTCGTTGACGCGATCGGCGACCCGCTCGTAGATGGTCTTCGCCTTCTCCGCGTACGAGCGCGCAAGGACCCACTGGCCTTTCCGCTCGGCGATCAGGGAAGCCTGGAAATAGTGGTGGGCAATGGTGCGCTCGTCGTTCAGAGCCTCTGCGAGCTCGAGCGCGCGCTCGACGTCCTCGCGGGCGGCCTCCCAGTCGCGCTGGCGCTGATGACAGCGGGAACGCCAGCCGAGGATGTTCGAGCGGAGGCGGTCGCACGGAAGGCCGGAGCGCTCGGCAAGATCGAGAGCCTCGGTGAAGAGCGCCGAAGCCGTGGCGATCGACGAGAGGTTCCAGCGGCAAGCGCCGAGCCGGAAGAGCACCTCAGCCCGGTCGACGTCGGTAAAGACAGGCTCCTCCGCGAGAGCGCGCGCCCGAGTGAGCACCGCGACGGCCTTGCGGAGCTCGCTTAGGTACATGCGGGCCCAACCTTCTGCGAGAAGCGCCCGCAGTTCGAGTTCGGGCGCGCTTGCGGCTCCGAGTGAGGTGACGACCGCATCCAGCATCTCGACGGCCTCGGTGTACTGCTGGGACTCGATCGCGGCCTCGGCGCGCGAGATGATGCTCTCAGCGCGATCCTGGTCGCTCGTGGAGACACCAGACTCGAGGAAGCCCGAGTCAACTCCGAGGCGGGCGGCGAGCCAGCCCACGGTTTCGTCGGTCGGGCGGGTCTTACCCCGCTCGATCTGGCTCAGGTACTCCTTGGAGAAACGCTCGCCGGCAAGCTCCGTCTGCGTCATCCCCCGGTTGATGCGCAGTTGGCGGATCCGGTCGCCGAGCGTCGCGCGCGGTTTGGTACCACGCTGCGTGGGCGTTCGGGTCTGCGGCTGAGTGGTCGGCTGCGGCACGATGGTCTTAAAGTGAACTATAGGGAGGATTTTTCACTTCACAACCCTACTTGACTTCTGGAAGCACTGGGCTATAGTCAGACCTAGCTCGCATTCCGGGCCGGACGCCAGGCTGCGGGATGTGGGAGTCACGGCGACACTTGACCCGGAGGCTCGGCTGGGCCGCAGAGCCGCAGTCTCCGGGTTGTCGCCTGCCACACGAGTCATGTGATACTCGTCGGCCGTTTCTCCTCCTTCGCTGTATCCCTCGCACGAGTACGGCGAGGATTCTCAGGTCGCAGGCAGGAGCGGCTACTGGCTCTTCCGGGCGAGGCTAGACGTCTTGATCGACCATCTAGCTAAGGGGGTTAGCGAAACGACGAGGCGGCTAGTAGAGCCGGTAACCGGCCTACTGGCGACGCTGCCATGCGCGATGCCAAACGACCCGCTGCTAGGCGGGCCCCGTCAGCCAGCGCCGCCGCGAGGCGAAAACCGCCGGGGTCTCGGCCTCCAGAAAGCCGCCCAGTCGATCGCTGGTCACCAGCAGGAGGCCGAGCGAGACGAAGATCCAGGCCTCCGCATCGGCGTCCCGGT
>DATHAG010000111.1:0-6429 GCA_035296825.1 Gaiellaceae bacterium
AGTCGAGAGGGCAGGCTTCACTCTGGCGGCCGTGGACGAGCACGTCGGAGCACCGCTCCTGCGCAAGATCAGCCGAACCTCGCTCGAGTCGACCCTCGTCCGCGACATCTGGCGGATCATCGGCTCGAAGACGCGCACGAATCTCCTCGCGGACAAGTTCGACGAATGGTTCTTTCACGGCCTGCGCCTCAAGGATCTGTCCTCGAGCTGCCGCTTTATCTTCAACGCCTCGAACCTGACGACCGGCGTCCGCTTTGGCCTCGAAAGGGACCTGATCGGGGACTGGGTCATGGGTCGGATCGAGACGCCGTCTGACTTTCGCCTGGCCAACGCGGTCGCCGCCTCGGCGGCTTTCCCCGGCGGTCTCGCCCCGCTTGTCCTAAGCGGGCTCGACTTCCCGTGTGCGAATGGCCGCACGGCCAAGCTCCTCGACGGCGGCGCCTACGACAATCTGGGGCTTCAACCGCTCGACAACCTGAACGACCGCGACCGGCCGGAGGAGCTCCGCGACGCGTGCCTCGTGGCCCTCAACGCCGGTGGCGTCTTCCGCACAGGGGCGTATGGCCGGGTTCCCCTTGTCCGCGATCTCATGCGGACTAACTCGCTCCTCTACCGCCAGACCATTGCGCTGCGCATGCGCACGATGGTAGAGCGCTTCCAGGCCTGGGAACAGGCGGACGGCTCCAAGCCGTCCTGGGCTCGCCGCGGCGTCCTGTTCGGTCTCGCTACGACCCTCGCCGAGGGTCTGGCCACGGAGTGGCGGACGCAGAATGCGGAGTGGCCCGGCAAGCGCACGCCGCAGGAGGAGGATGCGGAGCGCCGCCGGCTCGCGCTCACGAAGACGTCGTTCGAGCTCTTTCCGTTCGAGCTCTGTAGCGCCCTCATTCGCCGTGGCTGGTGGCTCGCCGGGGCAACGATCTCCACCTACCACCCGGAGCTCCTCGATGAGCTGCCGCTCTGGACCCCGCCGCCACAGCCGTCGTGACGGAGCCCAGGATGAAGGTCTGGCAACCGGAGGGCCTCGACCTGTCGGATACCACGCTCAAGACGCTCAGCTACGTGGTCGTCGACGAGGTCGTCGAGGATGCGGCCCGGCTGTCGGTTTCCGCTTGGCCACGCATCGACGCGGCTGGGCGTCTTCGCTTTGCAGGCGACGAGCGGCCTCGGTCGGTCCGGGCCGACCTCGGGCAACTTCGCACCTTCGTGAATTCGAACCGGGCCGCCGGCCGAAGCCGCCCTTCCCGGCTCCGCATGGGAACAGTTCTCGCCGCCCGAATCGACAAGTCGGTCCTGCCCGAGCCCGAGAGCAACGAGGAGTTGCGGGAGCAGGCGAGCTCCGAACCTCGCCACCCGGGCGAGTGGATGGAGCCGCCCGTGTACGACATCACCGGAGCGGCGCGTGACAAGGCGAAGGAAGCCTTTTATGCGGCCGTCGCCCCGACCGTGAAGGTCGGAAGGCGCGCGTGAGCGCGGCGGTCGCGCAGCCGAACGTCCCAGCGGAGCTTGGGGAGAGGCTGTTTCCGAAGGAAGGAAGACAGGCCTTCCTCGACTCGGTGGAGCCTGACGACCTCGTCTACTTCCTCCTCAACGTCGGCGACGGAGACACGCAGCTCTTCCTTCTCCCCGCCCGGGAAGCGGACGGGGTCCGGCGGGCCTTCGTCGTCGACGTCGCCACAACGCGCAAGCTTCCAGGTCTCCTGACGACGCTGCTCGGGACGAACCTCCTTCCCAAGGTGCCCGATGACGGGTATCTCTTTCCGCTCGTCGTTGCGAGTCACCCGCACGACGACCACATCGGCGGCATGCCCGAATTCCTCACCGGCGAGTGGGGCAAGAACGTGCGGGAGCTGTGGGAGCCCGGCTACTACCACACGTCGGAGTCGTACATCGAGATGATGCGGGCGCTCGAGGACGCGGACCCGCACATCCAGCACACACAGCCGACAAGCGGGACGACGCGTTTTCTCGGCCGACTCCGCGTGCAGGTCCTTTCCCCGAGCATCGCACTCCGAACTCGGTTCGACACGTATGGCATCGACCTGAACGATGCCTCGATCGCGCTCAGACTCGAGTTCCCCGCTTCGCGGGTCGAGCAAGGCCGTTTCCGCCGGACCTATGTCCGCCCGAAGACCCGGACGTTGATCCTCGGGGCCGACTCACTGCTCGCCTCGTGGTCGCAGGTGCTCGTCGACTTCCCTGAGCTCCGGCCGGACAAGGCACCGACGGCGCGCGCGATTCAGAAGGCACTCGGCCGCGACGCCCTCCGTGCGGAGATATTCAAGGTGCCGCATCACGCCTCCAAGCACGGCGTCACGCTCGGCCTCGTCGAGGTCGTGCATCCGAGCGTGAGCCTCGTCTCGTCCGTGGGAGGCGGCGGCAAGTACAACTTCCCGCACCTGGTCGCGCTCGAGGCGATTCGAGAGGCCCGCCAGCCGACGACGCTATCGCAGCAGAAACGCAAGGAGGACTACCTGCTCGGGGTCCACTACACAGCGGCGCGAATCAAGGGCGGGGACTGTCTCGGCTCGATCGCCATTGTGCTCTCACCGACCAGCAGGAAGCGTGTGATCTGGCGGTTCTGTGACGAGCCGGCCGATCTCATCGAGCTCGACAACGCCCGCCGTTTTTCGCCCTAGTGGATGAAAGAGCTGCGCACCCAGATCGAGGTCGAAGCCACACCGGAGCGGGTGTGGGAAATCCTCACCGACTTCGCGGCGTATCCCGAGTGGAACCCGTTCATCCAGAGGATCGAGGGCGAGGCTGCGCTCGGCTCGAAGCTCGAGGTCAGGATCGAGCCGCCCGGCGGAAGGGCAATGAACTTCAAGCCCACCGTGCTCGAGGTCGCGCCGAGGCAAGAGCTTCGCTGGCTCGGGCGAGTGCTCGTGCCCGGGCTCTTCGACGGCGAGCACAGCCTTCGCATCGAGGCGGTGGACGATTCGCGCGTCCGCTTCGTGCAGGCAGAACGCTTCACCGGGTTACTTGTCCCGCTGTTCGGAAAGGTACTCGAGAAGACACAACGCGGCTTTACCGCGATGAACGAGGCGCTCAAGCGTAGGGCCGAGGCGACGGCCTCCTAGGGTGCCGCAGTGGTAGGAGCGCCACGCGGGCGCGAACTCAGGTGTCGCGGCTGGGAGCAGGAAGGGGCGCTCCGTTGCCTCCTCAACAATCTCGATCCCGAGGTGGCCGAGAACCCCGAGGCGCTCGTCGTCTACGGCGGCCGCGGCAAGGCGGCCCGCGACCCCGAGGCCCTGGCGGCGATCCTGGCAGCCCTTGAGCGGCTCGGCGGCGATGAGACGCTGATCGTCCAGTCGGGCAAGCCCGTCGCGGTTCTGCCCACTCACGTCGACGCTCCGCGCGTCCTCATCTCGACGGCGATGGTCGTGCCCGCGTGGTCGGACGCCGAGAGCTTCCGCCGGCTAGAGGACGCCGGCCTGACCATGTACGGGCAGATGACCGCGGCCGGGTGGTTCTACATCGGCACGCAGGGGATACTCGGCTTCACCTACGAGACCTTCCGCGCGGTCGCGCGCGCCCACTTCGGCGGAACGCTCGCCGGCCGGCGCGTCCTCACGGCGGGTCTCGGGGGGATGGGCGGAGCGCAGGGCTTTGGCGTCGCACTGAACGGCGGCCGCGCCCTGATCGTCGAGGTGGATCCCCAACGAGCGGAGCGTCGGCTTCGCGAGGGCTGGGTCGGTCTCGTGGCGGCGAGCTACGAGGAGGCACTCGCGGCGCACCTCGACCTCGAGGGGCCCGAGGCGGTCGGGCTTGTGGGTAACGCGAGCGAGGTGGTGCCCCGCCTGCTTGCCGACGGGGTCGAGTTCGACATCGTCACCGACCAGACGCCGGCCCACGATCCGCTCGGCGCCTACGTGCCGGCCGGCTACACGCCCATCGCGGCCGCGAGCGCGGACCAGGACGACCCTGGCTTTCGCGACGCGGTCTTCGGCTCGCTTCGCGCGCATGCCGAGGCGCTGCTCGGCTATCGCGAGCGTGGAGCCGTCGTCTTCGAGTACGGGAACGGCCTGCGTGCGCAGGCGGTCGCGGCGGGTGTGGCGGAGGCGGCCGGAATCTCCGGCTTCGTCGAGGCGTACGTCCGGCCGATTCTCGCCCACGGCATCGGCCCGTTTCGCTGGATCGCGCTCACTGGCGATCGGGAGGACTTACGCCGGAGCGAGGACGCCGTCATGGAGGTCGTCGCCAGTGAATCGCTCCGCGCCTGGATCGAGCTCGCCCGGGCTCGAGTGCCTTCGCAGGGACTTCCGGCGCGGATCTGCTGGCTCGGCCTTGGCGAGCGCGACGCCGTCGCGCTGCGACTGAACGAGCTCGTCCGCTCCGGCGACGTCGGACCGCTCGCTCTCGGGCGCGACCACATGGATCCCGCCTCGGTCGCTTCCCCCACGCGGGAGACCGAAGGAATGCGCGACGGAAGCGACGCGATCGCCGACTGGCCGGTCCTCTCGGCACTTCTCTCCGCCGTCCAGGGGGCGAGCTGGGTCGCGGTCGGAAACGGCGGCGGGGTCGGCGTAGGGAAGTCGGTCCATTCGGGCTTGGTCGTCGTCGCCGACGGGAGCGAGACCGCGGAGCGTAAGCTCGGCCGCGTTTTTCGGTCCGACCCCGCTCTCGGCGTCGTCCGCTATGCCGACGCCGGCTACCCCGAAGCGCTTACCGAGGCCGAGCGCCACGGGCTCGACCGCGGGACGTAGTTAGCCCGTCGTTTTCTTACCTTCGCGGAGGGCGGCAATCCCCCCCAGCACACGGTCGCGCCGGTCTACGAGCTCCGCCACCGCGCCGGCCTCGTAGTCGCCGCGAAGGCCCCGGCCGTTCTTGACGCCGCGGGCCCCCGTCGCGAGGGCCTGGCCCAGCGTCACAGACGGCTCGCGACCGCTTGCGAGCTCGGGGTAGAGATTGGCCGCCACAGCGGCGTGGACGTCTAGGCCGGCCAGGTCCATGCTCTCGAAGGGGCCGATCGCTGCCCAGCGCGCACCCAGCCCATGCGTGACAGCACGGTCGACATCCGCGGTCGAGCAGACACCGGCGTCGACGAGCGCATAGGCCTCACGGAGGAGCGCGTACTGCAGGCGGTTGGTGACGAAGCCGCGCACATCCCGACGGACGACGACCGGCGCCTTCCCGAGGGCTTCCGCCCAAGCGCAGAGCGTGTTGATTGTCTCGGACGCTGTCCGCGTACCGCCGATGACCTCGACCACCTCGACGAGCTCCGGCGGGCTGAGCCAATGGAGGCCTGCGAAGCGCTCCGGCCGCTCGAGTCCGCCGGCAAGCGGGTCAAGTGGAAGCGACGAAGTGTTCGTCGTCAGGATCGCCTCTGGGGCGGCGACCTCCTCGGCGAGCGCGAAGAGCGCGCGCTTCGGCTCGACAGCTTCCTCGATCGTCTCAACGACAAGGGCCGCACCCGTGAGTGCGTCCTTCGCCGAGATCGTGAGCTCGACTGGGTGACCACCGAGTCGCGGCCGGGCGGCCTCGAGGCTGGTTGCCCTGCGCGCGCAGAGCCGCACCGAGCATCCTGCCTCGGCGAAGACGCGCGCGATCCCTGCGCCCATCGTGCCCGCGCCGATGACAGCGACCTCCCGGGGCAGCTCCATGCAGGCAGAGTAGGTAAACGCGAGAGGGCCCGCCGGAGCGGGCCCTCTCGTTCCTACTCTCTCCGACCGTTACGGGTTGATGCTGACGATCGTCGAGCCGATCTCGGTGGCTCCGCTGCTGTAGCGGATCCGGCCGAGGTATTTCGTGCCGGCTGTGAGCCCACTCCAGGAGGCGGTGACGTTCGCCGTGCCACCGACCGTGGCCGAGGAAGTGCTCGACGTCACGGTCATGTTTCCTGCGGCCGTGCTCGGGACGAGCCAGTCGAAGAGCGTGTAGATCGCGTTCGTACCGTCCGTCTGCCAGCCGTGCACGTACAGCTTGTACGCGCCCGCGTCGGGTTTGCCGAGATCGATCCGCTCGGCAGCCGTGGCGCCGGCGCTCGTGCCGACGAGTGTTCCCTCGTGGTACAGGTAGATATCGAGGTCGTCCTCGCCGTCCGTGAACTCATCGAACAGCTGGAAGCGCGCGAGCGTCGTTCCGGCACGAACCGTGAACGAGTGCACCTGGATGCCCTGGTTCGAGTCGGGCGCATCCGTGTCGAAGTCGTTCGTCGGATCGTCGACGACTGTTCGCGTCTCGGTATGTGCGGGGATGAGACCTTCCGCGGCGACCGCAAAGGGTCCGTCATAGCCGAGCTGGACCGTCCGCGTGAGCGACCCGGACGTCCCGGTGCCGGTCACCTCGGCCGGAGCAGCGATCGCAACCGGGCGGATGACCAGGGGAATCCGAGCCTGGTGGCCCCCCCTGTCCGCCCACGTAACCGAGCCGAACGAGTACTCGTCGAACAACGCGTCCTCGTTCGCGGCGAACGCGATCTGGTACGTCGCG